>CAZKZX010000183.1:0-4108 GCA_964557335.1 uncultured Methanomicrobia archaeon
GGTTTATTTACAGTGCAATGACCAGGATTTGCGAGGGGGGTATAACAAGGAACAAGGTTGAATTTTAATTAGTTGTGGTGGTAGTTTTGCATGCCTCTCAAACCGCATTTTCATGCCATAACTCAGGTGGTAACATGCTACGTTTGCCCGTCAACGATCACAACTTATTCGATATGTAGTTGTATCCGCGTTATTTAATGAAAACTAATTAAAGCTAACCCGTTCAATATCGAAACCACACCAGTAATTGCAAACCCTATAAAGGCTAGAGGCGGGAATATAGCACATGCTATCCAGAATAAACCATTCATGATCTCAGTATTTGAGTCTGAATTTGAACCGGTCTATTTTGGACGGGCTGCCTGGAGCTGCAATGCAATCTCGAGAAGCAATTTCGTTTCGTATGTGCCAACGTTAACCTCACAATTCCAGCCGAGAACCCCCATGCTCTATTTTTGGCCTCTTCAACTGTCAGTATATAATTCTTTCTCAACATATCTCACAGCGTCGTCCGTAAGAGCGATTGAGCTAAATGCAACGTTTTCAATAAATCCTTTACTTTCGAGATAGTCCAGTACGTCGTTGAGCGTGTGATGATCATAGCCAAGCTCTTGAGCTATCTTGTTTTTATCAATGTGTTCACCTAGTTCCCCATCCGCCGCGATGTAAGAACGTTTAAGAAATTCATCAGCTTTTCTTTCTACTCCTTTCACTCGTTCCTCTTTTCCCCTCTTTATGTCTTCTATCTTCTTTCTTAATTCATCTTCGGACAACGTATTTCAACTCCTTTAAGAGATTGAGAGACTTTTTATTCGGAAATGAAAGCAAATCTGCTGAAATCATTGGGAGTTCTATTGATATACTTTTGGTTATCGTGTCGACAGGCGGAAGCGGTACGTCAGGGGTACCACAGGGCGATGGGGGGTGTTGCGTGAACCACCAACGGCGATGCCATCAGAAAGCCATCTTCAAGTGTGCACGAAGCTCTTCGAACGTGCCTGAACCCAAACGGGAGCAGCAAGGAGCTCAGCATGTTTGACAAGCTGGACGTGCGGCATTGTTAGGGCTTCGAGCTCTCGACTCTAGCTGAGAACTAGTAATGAATTAGTGAATATCACCAAGGCGAAGAGTGGGAAGCCGCACAGAGTATTCATTGTAAATACTGTTTTAACAATGTCCACATAATTCCGTCCGCCCAAGACGACTATCGCATCAGAGTTGTATAGTCCCTTGTTCACCGCCGAACTGACGTACGTGCTCACAATCGCTAAAACTACGACGACTGTAAGAAAGAAGACAAAGAAGACTAACAACAACTGTTTCCATCTCTTCTGCGGCCAAAGCTTCATGTAAACCGTCGCAAACCAGTATCCATTTTTGAAGTAATGCTCTCTCTAAATGAGTTGAATAAGTACCACGCTTGCAACGCGTCCTCTTTTGTAACAGTACAAACGCCCGGATTATCACCACGCAAACCGGTTTTCAAACGCTGCCAAGTGAGTACCCTCGTCTAGAAGTACGGGCAAATGATCAGCGAGTATATCTACCCTCATACCTTTCGTCACCGATTGCTTTAGAAGCTACGAAAGCATAATTCTGAATAAAGACGTCAGAAGTAACTATTTAAAAAGAGCAAAATATTTCAATGTAAACAACCACTTGTTGTCTATGGCTGCAAGTTCGCTAGTGCTGCTGATTGTCGCTGTCCTCATTTTGGCCGGATTATACTTCCTTATAAAAGATGTAAAATATTTGATAGTAAATGCTATACTGGGGGTCATAATTCTCTTCCTTGCTCGTTTTATTGGTATTAATGTACCAATAGACTTGATTGCCGTGATCATAAGTGCAATAGCTGGAATACCGGGTGCTATATTACTGATTATCTTGTCACTGCTTGGTATCACCCTATAACGCGGGAGAGGTGGGGTAGTGCGCATCAGTACAGGATACACCTGATGGTCATCTCCTATAAGAGAGGAAAAAATATGCCGGGGGGGTTACCGCTCTCTATGACATACCACACGTGTCAGAGGAGAAGCCCGGCGACAAGGCATATCACAAAGAGTATCAGGAAGATTGATACAAGGATTCCTCCTAACCCTAGTAACCATAGGATTATTGCAATTACTAAAAAGACAATCGAAAGTGGTACAAGTTCACCATATCGTCCTCTACCGAACCAACGTCTACGGAATAGTGCCATTTATATACCTCCGTCTTAACGTTGACTGAAAACTATAAATCGATTGGGAACTGCAAACGCGGAAATCTGATTTTTTTTCGCGAATTAATTACTATCGCTCACGGTGACGCCCGTTAAAAAAGAGCTACGTAAAAATAAGAACTTGAAACCGTTCTAAAACCCTAATGCTCCGATCTCCGTTCGTAGTGTTTCTCTCCTTGAGCTCCTTCCCCTTTCTATAATGATAATGCCCGTGCACTCTACGACACCCTCGTCAGGAAGTATGGAAAGATGATCGGTGTTGCTATTCACCCTCATACGGTTTGCCACACAGCTTCGCCATTCACTTAGTGAGAAATGGCATGGACCTCCATAGGGTGCAGCTGCTGCTGGACCACACCAGCTTAAACACCACCCAGATATACCTCCATTTAAAGACGAGGACCTGCGAGAGGTGTATAATACAGTCGAATTGTAGAAGGTCACAATTTTATCGCTCTCCTTTATGAGTACATGCAAATCACCCAGCGTCGATATGGGACACAATTCCAACCCTCCCAAGTGATGGATGGTGAGGCACGTTTCACAGGCGGAGATCGTGCCACCGCTCTCAACGAATGAACTCATCTGCTCCGTGACGTTAAACGTGTCGGTATCAAGGGATTCGCTCTCCACACCCTTGCCAATGAGAAACGCCTGTGCCGCATCACCCTCTTTCGAGGCGTAGTTGCCAAACCGGAAGGCGTTCCACACCGTTTCTGAATCATTTGAGTAGATGACTATGCCGATCTTCATGATTTCACCTCCTTCTGCACTGAAATTGCCACAAACCCTCCTTCCCCGTACCCCTCTTTTACCGGTTCAAGAGAAGTGATCTCCTCAGGATTTTCGAAAATAGTTTGGCACGTTCTAATGGTGTCGTATCCTACTCTTGTCAACCATTCTATCACCTTCGTGACGGAGTAAAACTGGCAATATCGATAAAACATACTCTCACCCTTTTTCGCTTCATAGGCCTCGCCGAGAGGACTGTCCTTGTCGATCATCCCGATTATGATGTGCCCTCTTGGTGCAAGAACTCTCCTCACTACCTGAAGCACGTGTATTGGGATCTCTGAGAAAGCATATCGTGGTCACCATCACGACAAAATCAAACGATTCGTTATCGAACGGGAGCTCTTCTGCTCTCGCCTCGTAGACTTCTATGCCTCGTTTCCGCGCGATCGATGTCATTGCAAGTGCTGGTTCCACCCCGACTGTGATGCCAGGAGGGAGTGCAAAGCGCCCTGTGCCGACGCCCACCTCCAGACCTGTGCAGCTCTGTGGGAGGAGACTTCAAAGTGCCAACACTTCTGACTCGCAGGTACAGACGTGTAACTCGAACCACGCGTCATAGTCTCGGGCGTACTGTTCAAAGACGCGGATGTTGATATCCCTCATAAGTCTTATACCCCTATTTTACCATCACTACAATTAATTACTTAACATAACCACACGCTCTCGTTCATGGAAGTTTCCCGATGGAACTAGACGTCAACATCGACGCGCATGACCTTCTCTGGAGACGCATGTCCCTTGCGAACAAACAGGCATACGTCAAGAGCTGGGGCGCTCTTAGGGATGAAATAGTGGAAAAGGAGGTGGCACGCCTCATTGAGTCCGGGTATGCCGTACTGCGTGACAACGATCTCGAATTGACACCAGAAGGGAGAGATCTGTACAAAAAAATGACAACCCGGTGTCCCAAGACGGAGTAGCGATGACTGTGAAAACGTACAACGTGAAGACGTTACGGCCGTGCCGAGGTGGGGGAGTCGTCGTAGAGGGGCATTTCGGCAGGGCATTTTCCATGCACGAGTTATGCGCCAAGTTACAAGGTGTAGCACAGTGCTCGGAGAAATTAGGGGTCGCACGATTTTCCCA
>CAZKZX010000184.1:0-4099 GCA_964557335.1 uncultured Methanomicrobia archaeon
TAAAATCAGCGGCTTCGCAGTACGTTGCTTGTACAAACCAACGTTATGCGGAGTACTTCTTAATAGCCGCAAAAAAGAGGGAAAAATAAGAAATGTAGTTAGCGATAAACGTGGAATGCATGCACGCGATTGGGGTCTCCCATCTCGTCAAGAAATTTGGCCCCCTCACTGCCGTCAGCGACATTAGTTTCTCCGTGGGGGTTGGGGAGGCCTTCGGGTTTTTAGGCCCCAACGGCGCCGGCAAGACAACCACAATCCGCATTCTGACCGGAATCTCCCCCCCGACGTCGGGAACGGCAACCATTTTCGGCCATGATATCACGCACGATACCATTGCCGCACGGCAGTCCATGGGCATCGTTTCCGAGACATCCAACGTCTACGTTGACATGACCGCATGGCAGAACATGATGTTCTCCGCGGAACTCTATCACGTCGGTCGGCGCGAGCGGGAGAAGAAAGCCACGGAGCTTCTGCACCTTTTTGACCTGTACGAACGACGGCATAGCATCGTGCGCGGGTTCTCCAAGGGAATGATGCGGCGGCTGACGCTCGCAATGGGCCTCGTCAACAGCCCGCAGCTGCTCTTCCTTGACGAACCCACCTCCGGGCTGGATGTCCAGAGCAACCTCATCATCCGCGACGTCATCACGGACCTCGTCAGGGAGGGAGTCACGATTTTTTTGACGACGCATAACATCGAAGAGGCAAATGTCACGTGCGACCGGGTTGCGATCATCGACAAGGGCTACATCGCCGCTATCGACGCACCGGAACAGCTGAAAAAGACGATCCAGAGCGTCCAGTCGATCGAGGTCTCCTTTGACCGCAGTGTTCCCACACAGCTGGACGAGCTTAGCCAGATCCCGATGGTGAATGAGGCACGTAAGGAAGGCGACAAGTTCAAGCTCTACACCGAGGACCCGGCCACGGTCATCGACGGTGTGATGGCATACGCCCGTGCCCACGACACGAGGGTGATCAGCATCACGACGCTTGGCCCAAGCCTTGAAGACGTCTTCATCAAGTTGACCGGGCTGCAGCGCTCAGGAGGTGGGGTGCACGCCATCGACTAACCGTGGGGGAGTGCCGGAACGTCTTTCCTGCGAGCTCTTTGCAGCGTGGGCGATTGCCAAAAAAGATGTCAGGATCTACTACCTCAAGCTGCCCACGATCGTCTCCGGGCTGCTGTTTCCCCTGTTCATGTTCCTCGCATTTGCGGTAGGACGACCCGCGGGACCCGCCGTCCTGATCCCGGGGCTGATTGCCGTCACAATCCTCTTCTCGGCATCGTCGATAGAGCCGGTATCGATTCCGATCGAACGGAGAACGAAGACGTATGACCGGCTTGTCTCTGCACCCATCTCCATGAATGCTGTGGTCTTTGGCGAGAGCCTGAGCGGTTTTTTCTATAGCGTGGGCATCGCCTTGATTGTACTTGTTGCAGGACTGCTCATCTTTCGGATACCGCTTGTAAGTGCTATCCTTCTCGTCCTCGGGATGCTGCTCACGTCGTTCTGCTTTGCGACGATGGGAACTCTCTTTGCGGCATACCCGACTGAGAGTCCCGGCGATATCATTTCAATGCTGAACCTCGTCAGGTTCCCCCTCATATTCATATCCGGCGTCTTCATCCCCCTTGAGTCAATACCCGGCTTCGGGCAGATTGTGGCATTCTTCTCACCGCTCACGTACGGGAACGACCTCATAGAGGCCGGATTTCGTGGAGAGACTCACTTCGCCCCGCTTGTTAATGTCGCGATGCTCTGCGTCTTCATCC
This sequence comes from uncultured Methanomicrobia archaeon, assembly GCA_964557335.1. GTDB lineage: Archaea > Halobacteriota > Bog-38 > Methanoflorentales > Methanoflorentaceae > DASPRZ01. The sequence goes on from CAZKZX010000184.1 coordinate 1,781, forward strand.
TGATCTTCCAGGTTGCGGCAAACCAGCTGTACAAGAAATTCGCTGAGTGAGCCGGTCGGCAAAGGAGACGACTGAAACCGGAGAACCGACTGAATGATGCCGTAGCACATTTCGTTATATCCCGAAACAATGTCACACAACGTTCACTATACCTTGTGAGGAAAATCAGAGCTGATAGGCGATTTAAGAAAAAGAATTCTCAGCTTTTTAGGTGTTGAATCCATTGCGGTATTGTTCTCGCGTGACCGTTACCTACTATGATGCGCCCGCCCGCAATCCTTGGCAATAATTATCTGTGTCTAAATCCTATTAAGAGATGATAAAAATGGACACACATAAATACTGTCTTATAGTGCTCGTACTCGCTCTCACGCTTGCATCGTTGCTGACCGCTGGCTGCACGGTGGACGTAATGACACATCCCAGCCCCACGCCCAGCACGGCCTTTGCAACCTATGAAAGCCCGAATTACAGCTTTACGATCACCTATCCCGAAGAGTGGTACAAAGAGGAGCAACAAGAGGCTGCCGTCGTATTCGTACTGCCAACAAACAACGCATCAGAAAACGTCAACGTCGTCGTGAGGGACGTTCCATCAAACATGACGCTCGACCGCTACACGCAGATTGGGATTTCTGAGGCTCGGCAGTATCCGAATTCCACGCTACTCGAATCGACCAATACAACCCTCGCAGGCCACCCAGGACATAAAATTGTTTTTGCTGCGACGATCGACGGAGACGACCTCACGGTAATGCAAGTGTTCACCATAATACAGAATACGGGATACATCATCACCTACCGGGCAGCCCCGCAGACATTCAGCACATATCTCAGCACTGTTCAGGAAATGGTCACCTCATTTGACGTTCAGGTTTTTTGATCGTTCACGTTGCTTATCTAACGGTACGCGGAAATGGCAGTGATTCGACACACGTACCTATCACAAGGATTAAGTGTGCACTCCATTTCCGGGAGTGACAGCACTACAATTACTGCCGCCGTATTATGCCCGTCGCAGTTTGCTGCGGTTCAGGAGCTCTACGATGCGTGTGACAGGCGGGCAGCAGCGTATTAACTGATGAGCCCCCTCTAAGCACGGAGGTACTACTATGAACTTCGAAGAGTGTATACGGTTTGCAAACGAGCATCCCATCTGTTCTATCGCAACGGTCGACGGCGACCAGCCGCGCGTGCGGATGTTCGGCATGTGGTTCGCCGATAACGATGGCTTTTACTTCAGCACCCCGAAGGCGGGCAACACGTACCAACAGCTTACGGTAAACCCGAAAGTCGAGTTGTGTTTCTATGTTCCGCCAGAGGGCCCGCCTGGACAAGGGGGACCGATGGACATGGGGAAGATGATGCGGGCGTCAGGCACGGCAGAGTTCCTCGATGATGAGAATATTAAAAAGCGACTGCTTACGGAGCGACCGTTCATGCAACCCTTTATCGAACACACTGCCATATTCCGCGTGCAGAAGGGCGAGGCATGGTTCTGGACGTTTGCGGATAGTATGAGTGGCGCGGCAATTGAACGAGTTCATTTCTGAAGCACGATAGCGAGTGTCCCGCCAAGTCGTGGTACGGTATGTGAGCGTGTGAGCGACAGCGCGCATGGTGCGTGTAGAACCCTCGCTTTGATAGTTATAGATGAAGGAAACAATGCGTGAAGCAATCCGTAACGATCCGTCGTTCGCGATCACGGAGGGGGTAGCCTACTATCTCAAAAGAGAGGCACTTACTGATATCTTCAAAATACTAAGAGAAGTGCAGAGAAAAGATTCTATCGTAGCTTTTGATTATTGGAAGCCAGATTCCTTGGAATATCCCATAATGGTGAAACTGAAAGAGTTTCTTGGCAAGAAAATGGGTTTAGGAGAACACGATTGGGGTCAAATTGATGAGTCATACATATAAGAACGACGAGGTTTCACAGATACAGAATCAACTAATATCGCCAAACTGAAACTGCTCATTCCGAAACGAGAGTATTTCAAGGAAAATAGAGAACAAGATTCCTGTGTATTTCTCTGTTTTAAAGAGGGTATAAACACCGGAACGCGGCATGCGCATCTCCGTCTCTAGCTCTTTACCTAGCAAGCTCTATAATGGTACCTGTGTGCTGTTTACTTCAATCAGAGCAAGCAGATCGCGATTTTCACATCGCCCTGAGTTTCGACGTGATTTCTTCAGCAACAACTGCGGGCTCGTGCCGCGCCGGTTATGACATCAGATTCAGATTTTTGTAACGGTCTTCACAGTGGCGGCAACCACTATCTGTTGCACCGTTAGCTGACTACTGTTATCACCATCACA
>CAZKZX010000185.1:0-4041 GCA_964557335.1 uncultured Methanomicrobia archaeon
TGCAGCAGTTTTAAGCAACAGCTAAACTTCACCTTCAGCTACGCTGTATTCACGCTTTGCACTAATGACGTGTTCATCGATAGTAGAGCGCTCACGTTGTAATCGTTCACGCTCTTTGTCATACTGCTGTATGTGCTGTCCAAGCCGCTCAAGCGCTTCTTCCTCGCTTGCAACAAATTTCAGTGCGCGTTGGTCAATACCACCAGTCATTGCACCACTCAGCTCGAGCAATTCGCCATCAAGCGTCGCCATACGATGAGCGCCAATCAGTTTCCGTCCGACCTCTATATCGCTTACTATAACGGTTCTTCCGAACACATAAGAGAATGCGGCTTTATACTTTGGATCGTAGCTTATAAGGTTAATCGCATAGTCGATGATTCCCTCACGCTTTTCAAGTGTATCAAGGACAACGGGATGCATCTTGTTAAGGGGGAGAAACGTAACTCGTCCGATGTTTTGCGACTTGAGGAAGCTTATGGCCCGCGCTGCGTCAGCATCAGTATCAACAATGATGTTCCGCATCCGGGATCCGGCCGCTACTTCAAGTGCTGTAGCATACTGGCGATCGACCTTCCCAAGCTCCGCCACTACCCCTCTTATGCCGCGTAAATTAGCGCCAACAACCGCTTCGACTGCCTTCCCGAAGGTAGCCTTAAGTCGCGCCTCAGCCTTAACGTACTCTTGGTGTGCCTGATGGAGACGCCGTTCAACGGTTTCAACTGCGAGTTTTACGTCCTCGCGTTTTTCGTCTAAATCTTTGATGTCCTCGAACAAGTCTGATGCTTTTGCCTTTAGCGCCGATATTTTTTGGTAGATCTCTTCGAGCTCGCTAGATACCGTCGCAGCGTCGTGTTTCACCTCGTTAATTTCTCGCTCGACAGTTTGGGTGTGTGATGATATTCTCCGAAGTGCATCGAGGACCCGATCCCTCGACCTCACGATGTCCGCCCGTTTATCCTTTGCTTCCCCGAGGAGTGTACGCTTTTCAAAGAGGCTATCTCGGATGCTCGCCGACTGAGCGTCGGAGGAGGATATCGCCTCCTTGAGACCACGAAGCTCACTCTCCCGCTCCTCGAGCTCACTGAGGAGACCTCCCTTCCGTATAGCCTCGGAGGAGAGGTCAGCAGCTATGGCCTCAGCTTTTGATTTAAGAGTACTTTTTTCAATAAGTGCTCTTCGCCTCTGCGCTTCGCGTTCCTCAACTTCTTTCTTGGCAAAGTCAACGAGATTTTGCTTTCTGGATATTTCGCCCTTAATTCCCTCGGTTCGCTTTTTAATCTCAAGATGCTCATTTTCGCCCTTTAGTGATACTTTATCACTTATCACGCTTAACTGCTCTTCGAGGTCATAAATCGCATCTCTGGTGTCAATAAGATCAGCGATGAGCTGATCCTTGCTTCTCTGCTTCCGCGACAAGCCATTTTCGACGTTCAGCAACTCGCTCTGGAGCTTGTCGCGCTTCGAGACATACAGGAACGTTTCATATCGCCTCTTCTTTTCCTTTAAATCTTGGTACTTGAGGGCCTGTTCACGCTCGACTCGTAGCTGTTCAAGCCGAGCGTCGACTTCGGTAAGGATGATATCAACTCTTTCAACGCGTTCTTTGACAATTTCAAGTTCGTGTAATGCTCTATCACGCCTTCTGTCGAATTCCGCTACTCCTGCGATTTCATCAATAATTTTCCTCCTCTCGAGGGGGGTTTCCTCGGTGATGCGCGTGATGTCACCCTGCATGACGACATTATATCCCTCTGGCGTGATGCGAACCTTCGAAAGGAGATCATGGATGTCAGAAAGCGTGCACTGTTTCCCATTGAGGTAATAATAGCTATAGTATCCACTCTGCGTACGACGAAGCTTTCTCAGAATTGTAAACTGGCTGTCAGTGGGAAGCTCAAAGTCTTCATTATTGAATGTGAGTCTTACCGTAGCTTCATGTGAACCATTTCCATTGAAAATGAGATCAATGAGTTTTTCAGCTCTCATATTTCTTGAACTTGAGAGCCCGAGACAGAAGAGCACGCTATCGACTATGTTTGATTTGCCTGATCCATTTGGACCAGAGACTGTTGTAAAATCGTCAAAAAATGGAATAACTACTCTTTTTCCAAATGACTTAAAGTTATAAATTTCTAATTCTTTAATGTACATCTATGCCTTCAAGAACTTTAGTCCCTATCTGCCACCACAATGTTACCCGTTGACTTTCGCTTCTCTTGTATGGGGTAATCATTTTCAGCAATGATGTACTCGGTCTTACCCTTCTTTTCTTGTTTTCCCCCCTTCTTAGCTTCTCCCTTTTTAACCCGCAATTCGACATCGTCTTGAACTGCCACAGGGCGCTTAATATCACGAACCACAGAAGATACCTCTGCGAGTTGAACGGTCAGACCATTCATGACTTTTGAGAGCTCTGAGACCTTTCGTTCAAGCATTGTTATCCTCTGTTCGAAAGGTGAGCGCGAGACTACTTCTTGGCGCTTTATGCGCATGGGAACAGCTTCATGGGAGTCATCCTGATGCTGCAGCACACTAGTTAGCTCGGACAGCTTTTGTTCAAGTACCGCAATCCTCGGTTCGAAAGGTGAGCGTAAGACTCCTTCTTTGAGCTTCAAGCGTGGGGGGATACTTTCTGAGGAGCCATCCTGATACCGCATCACTATGCACCACACATTACTTACTAATGCCTAAGATATAGTTTGTGGTTTCGTCCGCAGTGATTTTTGGGTAAATAATCTGATGATACGTACGGGGCCGTGCACAACTACGGCGTGAGACGTCGTCGATCCCGCGGAAATAAGACGCTCTCTCGTATGTTAGAGAGGTTCAACATAGTCATAAGGAGACGCTCAGCCCCCATGCCCCAACCGGCGTGAGGTGGCATGCCGTACCTGAACGCATCAAGGTAAAACGAGAAACTATCAGGATTAATGCCTTTTTCTACCATCTGCTTTCTCAACTCGTTATATTCGTGAACACGCTTAGCACCTGACGCAACCTCCATTCGCGGGTGCATGAGGTCAAACGCGTAGCACAGATCTTCGTGTTGCTGTACGTAGAAAGGCTTGGTGCCGATTGGCCAGTCCACGATAAAGTAATGCTCTCCTATCTCGTCTCCTACCGCCTTCTCTGCCGCCGTGTCGAGATCGGTCCCCCAATCGAGATCAGCTATCTCGATCGCCTCACCATAGGTTATCCGCCTAAAGGGGGTGTGCGGGATCTCAACGTCGATTCCCAATGACTGCAGCTGTAAGGCACAATTTTCTATCACGCGGACGTAGGTGTGTTGGACGAGTTGTTCCAACAGAGCCATGACGTCGCTATGATCCATAAACGAGGCCTCAATATCTATTGAAGTCACCTCATTGAGGTGCTTCCTTGTATCGTGCTCCTCAGCCCTGAATATCGGACCAATCTCGAAGACCCGTTCAAGGGCCGCTGCCATCATCATCTGCTTGTACAGCTGCGGACTCTGATTTAAAAATGCTTCACGCTCGAAGTACGCGATCGGAAAGAGCTGTGTACCCCCTTCAGTCGCAGTCGCCACCATCTTAGGGGTCTGTATTTCAATAAACTCTCGAGAGACCAAAAAGTCCCGCACTGCTCTCAACATCTCGGCGCGAATCATGAAGATGGCTCTCGTTCGTGGCAGCCTGACATCGATAAAGCGGGCGTCAAGCCGCGTGTCGAGTTCAGCCCTGACTTTGCCCGTGACGTCAAGAGGGAGGGGAGATTCCGCCCTGTTGAGCACGTCAATTTCATACGGGATGATCTCAAACCCCTGAGGCGCCTTTGGTTCGCTTTGGACGATACCAGATACGGCAACAACTGACTCTCGGCTAAGCCCTCTGATTTGCTCTATCACATCACGGGACACGTGTTTCTTTGGCATCGTCACTTGCATTATGCCATCCCGATCCCTGAGCAACAGAAATGCTATGCCGCCGAGGTCCCGCAGCTCGTGTACCCACCCCACCACAGTAACGTCAGTTTCTGGAACGATGTTGCTCGAGTGGGTAAACTTCATTCAAGTCTCCT
>CAZKZX010000186.1:0-4040 GCA_964557335.1 uncultured Methanomicrobia archaeon
TTCTTATCAGACTAGATACACATTTATTATCTTAATACATCTCGTTACAGTATCCTGCTGCGTTAGGCCTTTATCATCCACAAATTATCTCACATGAGTAATAAATAGCCTTGAATAGTTGCTAAGGGCACAGCTTATTGAGTTAAAATTATATTCTTATCCGTCAATGTAAATTATAATGAATACGGATTTCAACGCCCTACTAGAAAATGCTCAAACCCTATCAGATATTTTTGAGGTTGTAAAGACATCAGTGTGGTTGATTGAAGGGAAAAGCCGTGGCGGTCTTATGTTAGGTACAGCTAATTTGGGTAATCATCCGAGCGCATTTTTCGGAGCATTTTATCCTATTGGCTCTAACATTATTGTCATGAATGAAATTCCTCTCCATCGAATAAAAGAGACCAATCCAGATCTCTATAAACCGTACATTTTTCACGTTCAGCTCCATGAGTATTTACATGCCTTGGGATACTTCAGCGAAAGGGCTGTCAGAGAAAAAGTCCATCAGATAACAAAGGCTGCCTTCGGTGATGAACATCTCGCGACGATAATAGCGATAGACTCTAGCCGTTTCTTCTCAAATCTTGTGTATCCAAGCGCTTCTTGGCGCCCTAAAGAATTAAAAATTCAATTGGTTGAAGGATTTGACAGATCGAGCGCCAGTTACTTTGCATAAGTTGTTCAATCTGCTTTTGTTAATCAAGACGCCCTCAGTCTTAGCACCATGTCTTATCTTACGAAACGCGCTTCATAGCATCCATTGTTCAAGGGGAAACGTCCGACGTGATCTATAAAATTACGACGACACTTATCTCATCGCATTCACAGATATCATAAACAATTTTTGGCTGTGTTCATATTCAATCAAGCATACTTAATGCGATTGGCACTTTTCCCTGAATTTCATGAAAAGAACTTTGAAGTTGCATAAAAACGCAAATCACGACACTTAACTACAACTTATTGTATGTTATTTATCTGTAACCAAAAAAAAATGTCACGATGCTACCCTGCTGAAAATCTTACTTTTACCCAGACAATAGCAACAAACACTTGAAGTGAAAAGATTTATAAGCTTGTTTGATAAACAAGCGTTAGTTGTTTGAATGGCTACAAATTCGGAAAGTAATTATTATATGAGAGTTAGATGGCTCAAGAAGAAATCTATGCAACATAGCATACTAGATCAACAATGTTTAACTCTTAAGGGGGCCGTGTTCTGAATATCCTTTTTAGTAAGCGCATCGTTGAATCAGAACTTCTCAGTCCTACAGACAATTTTAATTTAGAGAAACAAAAAATAGAATATCGGAAGGAACTATTGACAGGCCGCCGCTGTAGGATCAACGTCAAACGCTCAGAGCGGAAAAAACAAGTTCAAACAGGAAGAGGATACTCTGACCTGATTGAAGTGTCTGCAAAGAACTGTTATTTTTGTCCGAACAATATAAAAACAGCAACGCCGATGTTTCCGCCAGATCTTGTGCGAGAAGGGCGCATAAAACTTGGGGAAACAACCGTATTCCCAAACCTGTTTCCTTTTGCAAAACACCACGCTGTGGCAACGGTAACAAAAGAACATTTTTTAAACTTGGATGAATTCACACTTAAACAACTCTCTGATACTTTTCACGCGAGTGTGAAGTACTTCAATGCTGTAAAATCCACGGATGAGGAGGCAATTTATCCGATTCTTAGCTGGAATTTTTTACCACCTGCAGGTGCGAGCGTTATTCACCCGCACGTGCAGCTCACTGTTGATTCAGAACCTACAAATTTGACATGGACATATCTTATGATGAGCAAAAATTATTTCAAAAAGCATAAGAAAAATTATTGGTTCACACTATTAGAATACGAACTACGTGAGAACGAGCGATTTCTCGGAAAGATAGGAAAAGTGTCATGGATTACAAGCTATGTACCGCTTGGTAATGATGAAATATGTGCTATTTTTGATAAACCATCGTCTCTTTTTGATCTAGATGATGAATCAATAACAGACTTCAGCAAGGGACTTAAACGGGTATTTACCGCTTATTCACAATATAGCGTGCACAGTTTTAACCTCAGCACCTTTTCTGCACCCAGTCATGACGAGAGCTTTAATCTCATCGTAAGGATTATAGCGAGACCGTATCCACAGTGCTATTACAATAATGATGCCGGTTATATGGAGAGACTACATGAAGAGGTAATTGTTGAATCTATGCCAGAAAAAGTTGCTTCTGATATGAAACAGTATTTTGCATAATACCTCGCTCTATTCAATAATTTTCATATCGTAGAGAGAATGCAGGTTAAGTTTTTGCGATGCTTTGGTAATTCCAAGAGAACCTTCAACGAAAAACGCTGGGATCTGTTTTATACCCTGTTTATAAGCAAGGTATGCTCGATGATGACCATCAATGACATAGATTAGTTTCCCCCTTTTAGCGACCACAATAGGGTAAATAACCCCTCGATTGAACTCATCCTTCCGCATCTGTAGCTCAGATGCTTCTAACAGTTTTTGTGTCGGAATGAGCTGAGCTACAACAACGCGCGCATGGCCAACTTTTACGTTCGGATGCAGTCGCTGAAAAAAAGTAAATATCTTCTCTACATTTTCAGAAATGATATTTTCGACGCTTGCCCGTAGCATATCAGTAGCTGTAACTATACCAACTACTTTTCCTTCACTCACGATAGGCATGTGGTGTATATGATTGTAAGCCATTACGCCGGCAATGCTAACAATGTCATCTTTTTCTGATGCCGTGACCGGATACTGTGTCATTATGTTTCCGAGCTTCTCGGTTGGTTTTGCACCTACAAGATCTGCTATTGTAACGATACCAACAAGCGTATCATTTTCGAGTATTGGGAAACCATTATGTCCTGTCTGTTTGAGGACTTTAAGCGCATTTGTAACAGTCGTTTCCGGTTTTAATGAAATAACAGGTGATGACATGTATTCGTTAACATATATCACTTACGACACCCATATCATTTAACCTAACATATGTTTAACAGAACGAGCTGCATCTGACAAATTATTTCTTTGCGGCTTCGATAATAGTCATTCTGTTATTAAATGGTCAACGTTGTTTTTGCTTTGACCCCGTAGTGTACCCTGTCTATTGCATTTTCGTAAACAAGTGTATGCTTTTTCGCAATATTTTTCCACACGATGTAGTTTGCTACATATCCCTTGGCGTGTTCTACATAAGTGTTTAAAACTAAGTCACTCGTAAGAAGGATCGCTATTGACTTTTTTAGCTCATCAAGATTATCCATTGGAACAGCAATCCCCGCCCCACTTGCCTCGATTTCTGCTTTAAGCCCTTCCAATGACGTTACTACGGCCGGCTTGTTCAAGGCAAAAGCATGAGCCAAGTTGCCGCTCTGTGACGCATGCTTATACGGCAATACAACGAAATCAGCTGCTGATACAATGGCATCGTAAGTATCCGGATCAAATGCGCCTATTATAACTTTGATGTTATCTTTTGCTGGTGAATTATTAATCGCCTTTATGAGCTGTTCTTTATACTTAATACCACTTGAAGACCCTGGCCGCGCGTCCCCCGCTATTACAAGCACCGCATCTGTACCTGCCTCTTTTATAACGTCTGGCCAGATCTTGACTACATCTTCAAATCTCTTATTCGGTTCAAACCAGCCTATACACAGCGCCACCTTTTTGTTGGTCAAGCCGAATCGCTCTTTTGCATTGGGGATGGGAACGACCTCTTTTGCTCCGTGTGAGATCACATGAACGTTGTCTGGTATCCAGTCAAGATTATAGGGAAGAAATAATTTTTGGACCTCAGCATGGACGATAGCAGAATCAAGAAGTCGGAGACTCACATCTGTAAAAATCGCTTCAGGTCGGTCGAGAGTGGTATAAATAGAGTGGTAAGTCATTGCCGTCGGAATTCTATCTAATTTTAACCTATATAGCAATGTTAAGATCCGTCCGCTAAAATCACCATCAGTAAGGTAGAGCCCATACTCGTGTTGTATGTGGACTATATCCGGTTTCAACTGTTTCA
>CAZKZX010000187.1:0-4036 GCA_964557335.1 uncultured Methanomicrobia archaeon
GCATAAAAATGTGAGTTGACTTTTTAAAGAGCAATTTCATTTGTAAAGTCGCACACAATGAGTATTTTGTAAGTGAGTCGAGAGACGTATGTAACCGCCAAGTTAGCATGTTAAACTGTTACATCGTAAGTTTTCCACGTGCAATAGTCAAGTCGTAGCATCACTTTATAGTATCGGGTCTCGCTTAAAATTGACGGTATTTTGGAAGTGCTAAGGTATATCTCCTCACCGCAAGAACCAAAGACATCTTAACAAACGCTTTCCGTACACAAACCAGTGGCCGGGCATAATTGCGTAAACTATCTCAGTCAGCAGCACCGTCGATACAGTAATAGTAATCACTCAAATCATATTGTACCCATACTGGACAAACATCGCACGGACACCGTACACGCTGCGGCACTTTCTCACTCTTGCCAATAGAACAAAACAAAGTCTTAGTCAGGTTGCTTTGGTTATAGGTAGGACAATCACCTTTGTCACAAAGGCAGCTCTTGACGTTGTTTTCCGTATTCGGAACTTGCATTTGTATACCTCCTTCTTCAATTAGACTCAGGATTATTATTTTTTGTTATATTTCTTCCTCTATTTAAATAAAGGGCAGTAAAAATACGCATATTTCAACTGTGACAGCGGTGGATTATCCTTCTTTCATAAGGTGCTTTATAGTAGCATTTTTGTTGCTCAGGCCCGATGTCGAGCGTATAGCATCGACTTATGCTGAGAGCTCAAAGCAAGGGGTTTCGCATTGTAACTCGACTATAGTTCGAACTAGCCGCTCACCTATTAGAGCTGTGGTTCCAAATGCTACTGGAAACCAAAAGGGCACGCCGAAGAAGGTGGGATTACCGTAACTCCAGACACCAAAGTACACAAACAGCACTTCAGCGATGGTTCCCAATACAGCAACTACGAGGAAAAAACTTCGATCATATCGGTCATGCCAGAATGTCAGCACAACGAGGCATTCGAAAAGCAAAACTATGAAAAGCAGTAAATTAGAAGTCCAAAAAAGCACAATAGAAACAGCCAAAACCAAGAAAATCCCTAATTCTTTGAAAATCTCGCTCCACAAATGGTTCTTCCGTTTCAATTACAATACTCCCATATGACCTTTTACTAGCAAACAACGTCGCGCTGCTTAAACGAAACTCGTAGACAATAATTATATACTTTCTGAATCATCGTTTAACAGGTCCAGAAAAATGGTTACAGTTAGGGACACAATGGGTGCTTGGTTCGCCCTTTCTCGGCCGCCGTTCCATTCGGTTGGAGTGCTACCGTTTATCTTAGGCGGCGTACTCGCGTGGCAGCAGAACGGAGCTTTTCGATGGGATGTGTGGTTTTGGGGCGCTTTAGGCGTCGTTTTCATAATGCTTGCCACCTACTATGCTGGAGAGTACTGGGACCACGTTGAAGATTCCCTATCTGGTAAAATGGATCACAGTCATTTCGCAGGCGGTTCCCAAGTGCTGCAACGGGGATTTTTGCCCCGACACGCCGCGCTGCGTGCCTCACTGGCTTGCTTGTTGTTAGCAGCAGGCGTCGGATTACTTCTCCAGATGGGTTATAAGACGGGACCGTTGACTATTCCCTTAGGGGTTTTAGGCATGATAGGCGGGTTCTTCTATTCCGCAAAGCCACTTCGCTGGGTGCAGAGAGGGTGGGGCGAGTTGTGGATAGCATTGTGCTACGGCTGGTTGCCTGTGGCAGTAGGATACTATCTACAAGTTGGCAACATTGCGCCACTTGTCAATTGGGTGGCAATACCCATTGGTCTGACCATCTTCAACGTAATATTGCTGAATGAGTTTCTCGATTATTCGGCTGACGTAGTAGCAGAGAAATCCAATATGGTGGTACGTTTCGGGCGAGACAAGGCTTCTTACCTTTTTGGCATTACGACGGCTGGAAGTTGGATCGGAGTGCTTTACTCCTTAAATAATGGAGTTCCCATTCAAATTTTTTGGCCTTACCTGCCCATCTTAACACTGTCAATAATCTCTGCTGTACTTGTGATGAGTAAGCGCTGGCATGATCGCACAACCCTTAACAGACTTTGTGCTACTACCTTAGTGGTTAACTTGGGAACTACGTCCTCGTACATCGTAGCTTTCGCAAGGTGACGTTATGAAAATGAATTACACGAGTTGGGGAAGCGACCAATGAAGAAAGTTCGTCCTTATTGGTGGTCGCCAAATTTAATTGTTAGACAAATGATGAGCGCTCTCTATGTGGGGGCACTAACACGCTGGCGAGAGCTGCCACGCTGGATGCTTACTTACGGTCTCAAGTGTTTACCTGGCACTGCCGGAGCCCGAGGTATGGGGTGTATCGGTTTTCCATCACATCCAGTATGGGAAATGACAACTGCGTGCAACCTCCGCTGCATCCACTGTCACACCTCCGGAGGGAAGCCCACAGCCGACGAGTTGACAACAGATGATGCCAAGCTTCTCCTCGATCAATTAGCCGAGGTCGATGAATTTAGAATGATGGCCTTTACCGGCGGTGAGCCCTTAGTACGTAAAGATCTCTTCGAGCTATTGTCTTACTCCAAATCATTGGGATTTACTAATACTATGGCCACTAACGCGACGCTTATAGACGAGTCGATAGCTCGCCGATTGCACGACAGCGGCGTAGTAATTGCTGCAGTTAGCTTAGACGGTTTCGATGCTACAACACACGACATGGTTCGAGGGTCTCCTGGCTCATTTGACGCTGCTGTGCGCGGAATGAACGCGCTTCGACAAGCGGGTATCCTGTTACACATTAACATCACCGCAATGGAGTATAATATGAATCAAATGGAGCCTCTTATCGCCCTCGTTAACGAACTGCAGGCAAGTATTCTCTTGATGTACCAGTTGGTACCGGTCGGGCGAGGTCGTGGCATTCAAGAAGCAGCACTAGATCTAAGCGCTAATGAAAAATTAATACGCTTTATGGCGCAAACACAACGTACAGCAAAAGCAATCATGGAACCGGTAGCGGGCCCCCAATATTGGCCATTTCTTCTCCAACAACAGGGTATACGCGACGGTTCTCTTCTGCGTTTGGCTGAAGTAGTCTTCCACGGCTGCTCTGCAGGGCGCGGCTTTGTTTACATCAAACCAAATGGCGACGTCTGGCCGTGTCCTTTCATTGAGATGAACTGCGGTAATGTGCGACAGGCCCCATTTCAGCACATATGGCGTACTTCATCCATCTTGGAGGATTTGAGAGAACGCGAAACCCGCTTGAAAGGTCGTTGTGGCGAATGTCAATATAGGCGGCTATGTGGAGGGTGTCGTGGACGGGCGTGGGCCATTAGCGGTGATTACTTGGCGGAAGACCCATCATGCTTCATACACTCATCGGATTGAGAGAGGAAAAACCAAAGTTGCTTTGGATGTAAGGTTGTAAGCATCAGATACGTAAACTGATCAGAATTAACTGTATTTATACCTTCAAAAAGTACACCTGCGCTAACACATTAAACTGCTTTCAAGAATACTAAGAAGTTTAACACGCGAAGCGTAGTTTCAGGGAGACATTTCACTTCATATACACACAGTATTTAAGGATCAACTCTGTGTTTAATTTATATTACGTACTACGTTCAGAAATAGCTGCATATCAGGTAATGCCAATCAACCAACGCTAGGTCAGTTTTTTTTCGTCGGGACGTCAACGTTAGCAATTACTATTACTGCTATACATGTGGCATTATTTTACAAAAAAGCCTAAGAAATAGACAGTATATTCCCGCTATGTAAATTTAATATACCTGCCAATGCTGAGTAATATTAACATTATCTCGAAGCAGTTACACAAAGAATTCTTTTTAAATACTTTCTTAAAAATATCAAATAGCAAGGACTTTGTATATGTAAAGTAAATCACTAACTAAGTAAGGACAGTGCGCCATATACAGTTGCCACAAAGAGGGGTGAGACTATTGTGGCGGAATGTGTATACGGGACCATTTCTATCTTTTCTGAGGCGCACCGTCCTACTTGCTTCTTGCTTTAGCTTCTTTTTTTAAAAAAAG
>CAZKZX010000188.1:0-4017 GCA_964557335.1 uncultured Methanomicrobia archaeon
AACTCTCAGCCTCCGATCAATGATGTGTGAGGGCTTGCAGTGATGGCGTATGAAATACTGGCAGGTACGATCAGCGTCGATGATACTCAATGCTTCTTGAATGCTGTCAACAAGGTCTCAGCGGACTCCGGAGCGATAATCCAAGCTATAAACGCCGAAAATATTGCCGGTAAAGAGCACATCGACTATGCGGTAAAAAAGGCGATCAAATCGTTTGAAAATGGGAAAAACATCGCGAAAGATCTGGGGCTTGAAATTCTTTTGTACGTAAGTGCACGAAGGCACATACAGAAGGCACTCGCTATGGGTGTACGAGAAGGGGCCATAAGCGTCCTGTTTATCGTCATAGGCGAGGAGTTACAAGCCAAAAAGGCATTAGCGGCACTTAGCAACATGATAGAGCTCAGACCTGAGGTCATAGAGTATACCGAGTCAAAGCGTTCTCGTATAATGAAGGCGTTTGATATAACTGATAAAGAGGTTGACGCAGCAGGGGGGCCCGAAAAAATCCCAAAGCTCGTATTAGAGAGGGTTGCACTTTTTGATGCCTTTAAATGAACTCACATGGCAGTTTATCTAGTGAAATTCAAGAACGAGGTCTGTTCTGGATGTATGGCGCTGAAGCACGTGCCTCGTGCGTTGATTCGATTACACCGCGTCTTTTACGCAATAATTTGGAATGGGCTGCCACTTTTATAAGGAATTTAATTAACGTTTACCCAAAGGTGCAGTTCGTAACTCTTTCCGATTGCATCACGTAAAATGAACTCGAGTTTTTGCCCCTTGCCTGTGCTCAAAAATGGGATGTTGACAAGCTCCTCGTGATTTTCCCCGGTCTTCAACGTTATGTTGTCGGACCTATAAATCGTGCTGTTGTTAAGTAGTATCGTAAAGCGATAGGTGTTTGTGCTTAACTCGCGATTCGTTATGCCTATGATTACTGTGCCAGTATCTCCAGCTGTGACGTTTTTTGGATAATCAAGCGTTTTTCCGTTCTCATCAAGTACATAAAACTCGCTGAAGTGCTCCTGATCTGACTTGATGCTCGAAGCAAAAATCACTCCGATAAGCGCGACTACGACAAATATCGCAATGAAGACCGTGATCCCACGAGAGGGGTTATCGATGTTCCGTGCTGCAAGCCTGTCAGACTCCGGCAGGTTTCTTACCCTCAGTAATGAGGTAAGTGCAAGCGAAGCGACAATGATGAGCATAGATACTAATACGCTCACAAAGTTGAGCCCTATCGTTAGTAACAGCAGTACACCGTCAGCAATGGTGACGACGATACTCACAACGATGCTGAGTGAGAGCCGCTCTAAGGTTTTGAGGTCTCCTCTCTTCGGGAAGAGTGTAATCGTGATGAGGAGTCCTGGTATAAATAGAAGTAACGGGATTCCGACGAGCAGGCGTATAACGGTTACAATGACTGGATCCATTGAGTACCTCTAAACAAGCTCTTATATGCGCTGGCGTCTATTATCGCTAACAATTTATGATTATTCCTATAACCGCGCAATCAAATACGGAGAGCTTAATACATAAACATATTTATGCTCAAATTGTACTTCAATTCCACATGATGTCCGAAACAAATGGGGGTAACTCCTTCGCTAAGGTGTACGAGGGAGCTAGAGGAAATCGTAAACGCAGATAATAGCAACAACGCTGGAATGTAATGAAAGATAAGGTCGCCATTCTCATACCCACGCTCAATGAGGAGATATCTATCGGTCGGGTGATAGACAGAATTCCGGCTGCCGCCCTCTCACACGAGGGCTATGAGATGCGCATCTATGTTATTGACGGCAACTCTATTGACAGGACAACACATATCGCCGTAGCAAAAGGTGCCGAACTCATTCTGGAAAAACGGCCCGGAAAAGGCGCAGCCATGCAAACGGCATTTAAACGCATTACTGCTGATTATTTCATCATGATAGACGGGGACAACACCTACCCTCCCGAAAAGATCGCTGTTTTTTTACGTCTCTTGAAGAGCTACGACATCGTTCTTGGATCGAGGTTGCGGGGAAAGAGAGAGGACGGGGCGATGCCTAAGATCAACGTCTTCGGCAACTGGGCGCTCACGCTGATTGCGCGAACGCTTTACGGAAAAAAGGTGACTGATGTGTGCACAGGATTCTGGGGATTTAGGGGCACCGCGGTGAGTTCCATGGAGCTTGCAGCGCAGGGATTTGAAATTGAAGCGGACATGTATGCAGAATGCGCTCGGCACGGCTTTCGCATCGCGGAGGTACCCATTGATTACCGTAAGCGCGAAGACCGACCGAAGTTAAGTTCGATTAGCGACGGGCTCCGAATAGGGCTCTTCTTACTGAAGAAGCGATACCGGAACAGCAGGGGGCAACGGCAATAAGGATCGCGTACGTGATGGACGCAATCTACCCGTACAATATGGGTGGAGCAGACAAGCGCTTGTGGGAACTTGCACGAAAGCTTGCTGAAAATGGTGAGCACGAGGTCCATATTTATGGCATGAAGTGGTGGGACGGCGATGACGTAATAGTCAGCGATAACGTCATTCTCCACGGCGTCTGTGACGTGTATGAACTCTATTCGGACAGCGGCGTACGGTCGATTAAAGAGGCTATGATGTTCTCTGCCAAGGTTCTGCCACACCTCTTGAAGGACGAGTACGATATCATCGACTGCAATCAGTTCCCGTACTTCCCGTGCATCTCGGGCAAAATTGCTTCCGTGGTAAAAAGAAAGCCGCTCGTAATCACGTGGCTTGAAGTCTGGGATACCTATTGGTACGACTACCTCGGGAAAACAGGCGGCAGAATAGGAAAGCTTATTGAGAAGTTTACGATGGGACTCCCTCACAGCATCGTGGCGGTGTCAAATAAGACGCGAGACGACTTGATACGATGCGGCGTGAGACCTGACCGCGTCGAGGTTGTGCCAGTGGGCATTGACCTTGATCGCATAATGCGCATTGCGCCGTCGAATGATACGGCTGATATACTCTTTGCCGGGCGTTTAATTTACGAAAAACGCATAGACGTTCTAATCGAAGCAATAGCGGTATTGAAGAAAGAGCTGCCAGCCGTCACGTGTAGAATCATCGGAGACGGACCAGAGAGAGAAAATCTTGAAGCGCTCGTGAACCGGCATGGCCTCAATGATAACGTAGAGTTCATGGGATTTATCGATCAAGATGGACTCATAGGCTACATGAAGTCATCCAAGGCATTTGTGCTTCCGTCCGTCCGAGAGGGCTTCGGACTCGTGATCGTCGAGGCAAACGCGTGCAGGCTGCCTGTCGTCAGCATTCGACACGACATGAGTGCAGTGAGTGAACTCATCAGGGACGGAGTAAGTGGTTTTCTCGTGAATGAGCTCTCAGCGGATAAGATTGCACGCGTCGTTTTCCCGCTTATCACAGACGACCCGCTGAGACAAAGGCTTGCTGAGGAGGCGTTTGAGATGTCAAGGAAATACGGGTGGTCTGACGTCTCAAAAAGAGTTATAGATATCTATCAGGGATTGCTAAACAAGTAATAGAATCGAAAGAGCGCATCAGTCGCGCGCTACTATCAACGCGTGACGTGGGACGAATCGTCGAGGTCAAGTAAAATATCATGAAAGTCGTTATGGTCTCGCCCTATTACTACGGCGTGGGGGGCCTACAGCACTACACGTACAAGATCTCGGTGGG
Organism: uncultured Methanomicrobia archaeon; assembly: GCA_964557335.1. Lineage (GTDB taxonomy): Archaea > Halobacteriota > Bog-38 > Methanoflorentales > Methanoflorentaceae > DASPRZ01. Next base: position 3,686 of record CAZKZX010000188.1, read on the forward strand.
ATTGCGTGATGCCGGCATTGATGTAGCAGTGATTACCTGTTCACACGTTCCGGAGTTGTCGGATAACGTCACGGTGTATACCTTGCCAAGGCTTCTCACCGTTTCAAATACCCCCTTTAGCCTCAGGTGGTTCTCGTCGATTAAGAGGATCATCAACAAAGAGGATCCTGATATCGTAAATGGGCACACACCTGTTGCATATATGGCCGACGTTGCGCTGAGGGTCTGCGGCGACAGACCGTACGTCTTAACCTACCATAACGATCTCGTGGGCATTGACCTCATAGCGCGGGGGCTAGTGAGCGCATACTACCGGCTTCTGGGCGACAAGA
>CAZKZX010000189.1:0-3999 GCA_964557335.1 uncultured Methanomicrobia archaeon
GTATATATTAATGATGATATTCTGACCTCGATACGAAACTTATGTGTCGTGAACAAATGTTATCTTGTACCTTCTTCTCAGGTACTGGGTGCAATTCAAAAAGTGAGTTGTTGAGAATGCGACTTATGCTTATCACAAAGAAAAGAGCAAGACGGATATGACGTGGAGGCCCTTCAAAATACCTATAACAAATATATATGTAAAGAGCAGCTGTAGGAAGCCGATGTTTCCGCAGCCTACATGAGATTTTCTTTTGTTCATAGCATGTTCAATTTAGAATTAGTACGTAGCGTGAACAAAACTGCGTTAGAGTAGGTGATCTATCAACCCGCCTTGTTGGTGCGTGCCCAAGTGTTAATGAGCGTTGATAACTCGTCAATGTCCGAAACTTCTTCAACCCATATTTCATTAAATCGCGTTCTGAGAGCGGGAGAGAGAATATTGCGAGACGGATGGATCTTCGGTGGATTGATTGAAAAAAGTAATCTAAAGTTTTCATGGGCGCGATAGACCTCTCCTTCTTCATCAACTATGTATCCAAAGTCTATGAGCGTATTTAGATATTCAGATAGTGGATTGAGATTTGCCTCATCTATAAGGAGCCAGCTTCCATTTTGCACCGCTTTAAAGAGCAAGCCTCGCTTATAGTACCACTTACCTCTGGTATCTTGCAGATAGCCACCAAGTAGCTCTTCAATCCCAGAATCTGAAGATAGATTTATGTAGTAAAGATCAGTCTGACGTTTCCGCGCGAGGTATCGTACGAGAGTCGTCTTTCCCGACGCGGGATACCCCACCAGAAGCACTGGCTCATCAGCAAGCAGCGCATTAATGACGGTAGCGAGAATGCATTCCTGGGAGGGGGTCGGCGTTATATCTGCTATTGTATCGGGGACGAACTGGCTCCCGCGAGTAACCGTGAGATTATTGAGCAGTAGTTGTGATTTTCTTGCGCGTTCTCTCAAGAGTTGATCGAAGTCCAGTCCCATTGAATTGAAATTAAATACGGTGTCTAACAGTTTGATTAGGGCTTCTTTTTCACTTTTATCTCGCATACGTGCAACATAGATATCATACAGCTCCAGATACAAACGTGCGTAGAATTCTTTTTCAGTCAAGTTCCGATGAATAGGTATTTTCAGTCTTTTTCCTAATCTAATTAAGTCCCTTAAACTGAATATGTGAGGCTCTTTTTCTTCCCTTCCAATGATTTTTGATTCGGCTTGTTTTTGCACAGTTGTGTGGAAGAAGGACAGATTGTACGCTAAATCAGCGGGTAGGTCATAGAGACTGCTCACAACCTCGCTAAGCTCGTCCTCGGTTAATTCTTTCTGGTAATAAACTTTAAACCGCGAGAGAAACACTTGAGACAAGCGCTCTCTTTGTGCGTAGCTAATAGGGTTTGCCGTTGCGAACAACCTGAAGCTAGGGTGCGGCTCGACTACTTTTTGTTTTCCATTTTCTGAATAGATAAATGTGCCAGTAATAAGATAATCGTTTAGGATTTCAAGCACTTCTGAAGAAGCGAGGTTTATTTCTTCCAAGACGAGCCAATTTCCTCCCTTTGCGGCGTTGAGGATCACGCCGTCTTGCCAAGAGAATTTTCCCTGCTTAGTCGGTTTGACCCCTCCAATAAGTTCAGATTTCGACACGTATGGATTGAGAGTGTATGACAAGTGTGTGCGCCCTAACGCCTCGGCGAGCCATTTGATGAGGAAGCTTTTACCAGTAGAGGTAGGACCTAATAGAAGCAGGGGATGATCCAACAAATACGCCAGGGATATGATTAAGAGCATATCAAAACTCGATTGTGTGATTATGCACGGGGGTAGTTCCGTGTGAGCGGTATCTCTTCGCAGCGTGAGAAAACCTACATAAAAGGTCTCCTCCGAAAGCTTGACGTTGGACGCATGTGTTCCTTGTAACGGCGACGTTAAAGGTTTGTTCAGCTCATCATCAATGATACGTAATATTTTTTTGAAGTCTTCGGCGTCTTTTTCCCACAAGATTATATGAACCAGTTGTTCTACAATCCGAAGGGCCGCTTGTTGGATTCTCCATGAGTCGTCACGTAATAACCGTTTCACTTTCGCGAAGTCAACACGCGTTTCCCGTTGCGCCAAGTCGCAATATATCAAGCCGAGGGTTTCAGTTGCTTGGAGTCGGATCTCTTCGCTCTCATCAGTCAACGCGTGTTCCACCTGCGCGACATCAACGTTCACGTTACGATCAATAAGCTGACGGTAGATCATTCCAAGAGCCATTATAGCTGTTCTACGCAGTGCAGTTGAACCTTCGATAGTGTCTTTATCCAAAAACGACACGTCCACGTCTTTCCCCTGTTTGATCAACTCTGTATAAATGTGGCCGAGAGCATCCAAAGCCGCCCGACGCACGCCCTCTTCTCCATCTTCAAGACCGCGTTTCACCGTCGTGAAATCGACATCTTTATTGCTCTGAATGCTTGCAATGAACACCAATCCTAAAGCATCAATAGCTGCCTCGCGAACTGCAGGTTCTTTATCAGTCGCGGCGTTGTCTAAAATTGTCATGTCGAACGCGAAGCTTTGCCGTATAAATTCGGGGTAGATTCTAGCTAACGCCTTCGCCGTCGTAGCTCGAACCGCCCACGCCGGATCACTTAACATTTTCTCTAACTGTGTGATGCGGTAGACCTTACTTTTTTTAGCCAGTTCGGCATAGATCGATCCTAGCGCTGCAGCTGTCGCTTGTCGAATGGCCCAGTATTCGTCCTTTAGTCCCTGCTCTAATTGTTCTAAATCAATGTCTTTTCCGTATTTGATCAATTGTGGGTAGATTGTGCCAATAGACTCGATAGCTGCTTGTCGCACGTAATCGATAAGGCCTGTTAGCCCTTGTTCTACGACTTTTAAATTAATATCCTTCTCTTGTTTGACTAGCTCAGCGTAAATCATCCCTAAAGCTTTCGCTGTGCTTCGTCTAACGGCTAAATATTCGCTGTTAAGTCCGCCTTCAACCAGAGCTAATTCGACGGACTTCCCCTGTTTAATCAACTCGGCATAAAGTCCACCAAGCGCGTTCATCGCTGCTTGGCGCACGGTTTCCTCTTTATCATCAAGGCATTGTTCCAAGAGCGATACGTTAACATCTTGACCCTCGCTCATTAGCGCGAGATAGATCGCTTTTAACGCTTCGATGGCTGTCTGACGAACGTCATAATCTCTATCAGCGAGCAGTTGTTGAATCATAGCAAGATTAACAGCTTTTCCGTGATGTATCATCTGTGGGTAAATCTTACCCAGCGTCGTTACTGCGGCTTTGCGAACCGCCCACGCTCTGTCTTCAAGCAGTTTTTCTAGGCCGGTTAAGTCGACGTTCTCGCTCATGTTGAGCTCACTATAAACAGCGACAAGCGCTGCTGCTGTAAGTTGGCGGACCGCCCACGCCTGATCTATCAACCCCAGCTCTAGTTCTTCCTGTACTACGCGTCGAATCGCAACGTTAGTCAACACGTTGTAAGCAATTTTTTTCCCGGTTATTTGCGATTGTACGTCGCTGCTGGTATTCAGACTCTGAACAAAACTTAAGGTTGCAGCGATGTCTGCGCTTTCCGTGTACTTAATTAAGGCGTTCAAAAAAGAATCTAAGTTTTCAGGGATAGATGAGATTACAGTTGAAATGGACAGAGGTTGAAGAGACAAGTCCGATGGAATGAAGTCGCGAAAAACCTCTTTAATTTCATCTTGTAGTGACACAATAGAGTCAATTATGTCTAGATTTTCTTCTTGAGCCTGCAAGAATGCATAATTGCATGTTTCGATAAAGATATCTTTTTGAGCAAGTTTCATTTGCGACAGCAATGGGAGGACTTCTGCAGCCCTCTTTAAATCTCGTAACGAGAAGGTGTCAGGGTATTCCTGCTTCAGTTTGATATAGATCTTTGCGAGGAGGAGCTTAATAGACCTCATCGACGATGATGTATTTGCTTTACGAACTAGCTTTGGGGTCGATGGCTTG
>CAZKZX010000190.1:0-3973 GCA_964557335.1 uncultured Methanomicrobia archaeon
GTTTGCAGTTTTTATAGTTTCGCCACTTCACTCGATATGTCGGAATTTCTGGGTGTATGGTCCCTCTCCTGGTTTCCTCCTTCTGAAATGTCCTGAGGGCCGTCCTTCGAGCAATTCTTGGAACCACGCTTCATGCTCTATTTCTTCGTGAAGGATTGCGAGCGACAGGTCGTACGTTCTATGATCCTTGCCAAATGTTGTGCTGCAAATATCCGTATATATCCTCACAGCGCACCGTTCAGCATCGAGCAGCACCTTTAAAACTTGTCGTATGTCGCCGGGGTCGCTCGGCAGATATGCCGCAGAACACGCAGCATCGTCATGGAGCTCCCTCAGGTCGTTATACAGTTCGCCACCGAGCTCGTAAATCCGGGGGACGAGCGTCTCGAAATGGAGCCGGTCCTCGAGCCTCGCATCTTCCGCTATTTCTTTCACCTGCTCGCCCTCAAGCCCGGAACAGTGCATTCTGAGGAGTGTATAGTAATAGTACGTCGTAAACTCGGCAGCGGCGGCCTTTTTCAGTTTAACGATCAGGTGACCAACGTCGATCCCCGCCCTTTCAACCATCTCCACGTCGACAGTCTTAGAGTGTTCTCTCTCCATCTTTCTCACCTCCTTTCCTTTAGCGTCAAGAACTGCTTTCGGGTTTTGAAAAGTTAATGTTTTCCCGTGTTATCACGCTTTTTTTAGAGGCAGTGCTTATGTGGCGATGTTGGGGTTCAAACTATATATTGTACACATATAATTATAATTAATGATAGGATGCACGAACTTGATACTCAGAACCACCGCTGTGGAACAGTCACGTGTAGCTAATGAAAGTCAACAACTTCATTATGCTGGGGGACACGGACCGGTCATTGTATGGAATGTCACAAAGAAGTGTAACCTCGCTTGCTCCCATTGCTACATTGATGCAGGGGATGTGGCTGCTTCCGATGAGCTGAATACCGACGAGGCTAAAAGGCTCATAGATGATGCAGCAACCTTAAACCCCCCTGTCATGCTTTTTTCAGGGGGCGAGCCGCTCGTAAGAGGTGATATCGTTCAACTCTGCACGTATGCGGTCTCCAGGGGAGTGAGAGTTGGCCTCTCTACCAACGGAACCCTCATCACAAAAGAGTACGCTCGAAAGATCGCAGAGGCGGGCGTTTCCTATGTCGGCGTCAGTATAGATGGGATGGAAGCTACGCATGACAAGTTCAGGAACAAACGAGGCGCTTTTAGGGCGGCACTTAAGGGGCTGCAGAACGCACGAGATGCGGGCATAAAAACCGGCATTCGGTTCACAGTCAACCGGCACAACGTCTCCGATCTTCCTGCAGTTACTGATCTTCTTATTAGACACCAGATCCCTCGCTTTTGCCTGTATCATCTCGTGTACGCAGGGAGGGCGAGTGCTGCGATGGATATTACAAACGAGATGAGAGTTGAGCTGATGGATTATCTCATTCAGAGAACTAAAGTGCTCGCAGACCATGGAATCGAGGTACTCACCACCGACAATCATGCAGATGGCATTTACATACTGACTTCGATCGAAAATTCCGATAAGAGCTCTTTGATGTCCCTCCTTACCGCACACGGGGGGTGCTCTGCGGGACAGAAGATCGTCAATGTCGATCCGTACGGAAACGTATCACCTTGTCAGTTCTGGGAAGGAGAGGCAGTGGGCAACGTGCGACAGAACAGCTTAAGCGACATATGGAATAGCCAGAATGAACTCCTTCTAATGTTGCGCGATAAAAAGTCACATCTTTCAGGGCGATGCAGCACGTGTAGGTATGTAGAGGTATGCGGTGGCTGTAGGGTCCGGGCTCTCACCCAAGGCGACCTCTGGGGAGCGGACCCAAGCTGTTACCTGAATGATGAGGTTATACGAGGTGGCAGCACGTGAAGATGCCCGTCGTTGTAGCGTGGGAAGTCACGAAAGACTGTAACCTTGCATGTGGCCACTGTAAGGCGGATGCAGGAGGAACGGGAAGAAGCGAACAAAGCGGCGGACGAGAGCTTACCACTAATAGGGCGCGCACGCTTGTTGACGAATTTTCAACGTTTAACCCTCTCCTCATTCTTACTGGCGGTGAACCGCTTTTACGAAAGGATATTGATGACGTGATAGAGTATGCTGCAACTTCCGGACTGAGAACTGCACTCGCAACAAATGGGACTTTAGTCAGCGAAAAGCGAGCAAAAAGGCTCAGGGATATAGGCCTCGCTACAGCTTCGATTAGCATTGATGGTGCAGACGCGCAATCACACGACTCCTTGCGGGGTGTTAATGGGGCGTACAACGGCGCACGTAACGGAGCGAAGGCATTAAAAGAAGCAGGAATCCCCTTCCAGATCAATACGACCATCACGAACGCTAATGCATTATCTTTGCCGCGTATTTATGAAATGGTGCGAGAATGTGGTGCATCGGCGTGGCACGTCTTTGCCCTTGTGCCTACCGGAAGGGGACAAGTAGCAGATCTTGCCTCGAAATCTGACTATTATAAGGCGCTCAAGTGGCTTGACGAACGTGACAAGACCGGAACGATTCCGATCAGGCCAACATGCGCCCCACAGTACCGGCTCACAGAGGGGCGTAAAGGCTGCCTTGCTGGTTTAAGTTACGTTTTTATATCGAGCACTGGCATAGTCCAGCCATGCGGGTATCTTCCGCTGGCGGCGGGCAACGTACAGCGTATGAGCTTTTCTGAGATATGGGAGACCTCTCCCATTTTAACTTCACTGCGCGAAATCTCAGGGTTTACTGGAAGGTGCAAAACGTGCCTCTATGCGGGTACCTGCCGGGGCTGCCGAGCACGTGCACACGCAATGAGCGGTGATTACCTCGGTGATGACCCATACTGTGGTGGTCAAGTTGAAAACCTTTGACGGGATGGATTCGCAACTAATAAACCTGCTACAGCACGAGTTCCCGCTTGTAAAAGAACCGTATAAAGAGCTTGCGAAAAAGCTCAACACTTCTGAAGCTGAAATCCTCTCAAGAATCAAAAAGTTAAAAGCCGATGGGGTGATACGGGACATCGGTCCTATCTTCAATTCAAAAATGATCGGACTAACAAGCACGCTGGTTGCCTTGAAAGTTGCAGAAAATATTGTTGAGGAAGCTGCCCAGGTCATCAACTCGTATGTGGGGGTAACGCACAATTATGAGCGGGAAGGCGATTACAATATCTGGTTTACCCTTGCCGCAGCCTCAGAAGAAGGACTAGCATCGACGCTCGAAGAAATAAAAGGGAGGGTACACCCCCTGCGCTTCCTTGTGCTCCCGGTGAAACGGGTTCTCAAGATAAAGACTAATTTTAGGGTGTAAGGTGTGCACGAGAAGAGCAATTACAAAACAGCAGACGATAGAATAATACGCGGTTTGCATCGCAGTCTAGCAATTGAAAGCAGGCCATTTCTCGCACTTGCGCGAGAGCTAGGCACGACGGAAGATGAGCTATTAGGGACTATACGTTCATTGATTGCTGACGGCGTGATTAGGCGATACGGAGCAGTAATAAGACACAGACGCGTAGGGTACTCATCAAACGTACTCGTTGCGTGGAATATACCCGAAGAGCGTATTGATGAATTTGCAACAGTAATAAGTGGCGTTAATGAGTTAAGTCATTGCTATGAACGAGTGCGCTATCCCGAGTGGAACTATAACGTCTATACGATGATCCATGGACACTCACGAGATGAGTGCCTCAGTGTGGTAGAGCGCATCTCCAACGCTGTTAAGATAAAAGAGTACCTATTGCTTTTCACTAAGAGGGAATTTAAGAAACATAAACTCGATTTAGAGGGGCTTTAGGTTCAGTCTAAGTGTATGACGTCGAGGAGCATGTTACAACGCACATCGCGTCTCTCAATGTCATTCTCGCGGGGTCTTGCAGATGCTTTGAGGTATCCAATGGTGTTCTTTTGGTGTTTTAACAATCATCGTTATGCAAAATAATTAAAATATAAATTT
>CAZKZX010000191.1:0-3959 GCA_964557335.1 uncultured Methanomicrobia archaeon
TAAGGTCACGTACGATATTACTAATCACAAGGTGTATTGGAAAGCCGTGAAATAAACGAGTGGTAAAGAAAAAGAGAATTACTTATTTAAAGCTCCAACTAAACGATGCGAGCACAACGCACATTCTTTGAGTCACATGCACAACTACACTGTTTGTCCACAACAAGGAGCATTATAAAAAGGTGCCAAAAGCATTGCTAAAAACATGATGCATCACTAACAACGCATTAGCTTGAGCTTGGCATATATCGGGCAAATTGTTGGTTTTTGCTTGTTGATTTTTCTGTTACACAGCTTTTGTCACTTGTATGTAAAGTGTTGGACGGTGTTCAAACGCCGAAGTCACGCTAAAAGCAAGCAAGAGCTGGAAAGCTGTGAATCGAGAGTGCTGTAAGATGTATTTGACTGTATAAAAAATACTTCCACGTTCCACACTTAGATAACGCTCTAGTATGTATCGCATTGAGCTCATAGTATGAGCGACACAAGCCCATCCATTTGCATCGCGTGCCTTCATTTCTTCGATTCGTGCCCAGATCCCGCTGGCCGCGGTCTCGGCGGCACAATCGACACGCGGCGCAAGTGGAACATCAGAAAGTGTGAAGGATTCGAGCCATACGACCCGTAAATAAGCATGCAACAAACCACTCACCCCGCCAGGTCAAAGACGGACAGTTGAAGGTCTAGGTGCTTTAGAGCGCAGCAACCTCAACACGAAGAAGACGCATTTGCAGTTCAAAGTAGGAATATGTGAGGCATATCGGCTCACGTAGTGTTTTGACACAGCTAATGTTTAAGGCCTAAAGTACATACTGTGCTGAGTGTAGCGCTATCATCCCCTACCTCTTTCGTCCGATCCGTAGTGCATTGAGAATCACGGCTAAACTCAATCCCATATCTCCCACTGCAACGGCCAGCCAGAGCGTGATAATCCCCGGGAACGTCAGCACCGCAAATGACCCTTTTATGAGGACTGATGCCGATATGTTTTGTTTCACAATAGCCATCGTCTTCTTGCTCAAATTGATTAAATAACTGACTTTTGACAAATCATCGTGCATCAATGCGATGTCGGCGGTCTCAATCGCCACGTCAGAGCCAATGGCACCCATCGCAATGCCGACGTGCGCCTTTGCGAGCGCGGGGGCATCGTTTACCCCGTCACCCACCATCGCTACGTGAACATACTTCTTCAATAAGTCTTCAATTCGCGTCACCTTATCCTCTGGCAGCAGTTCAGCATAGTACTCATCAATGCCAAGTCTCTTCGCAATCGCTCGTGCCGCCCGCTCGTTATCCCCCGTCAGCATTACGGTCCTGATTCGTTCGTCTTTCAACGCGCGTATTGTGTCAAACGATGCGTCCCTTATTGTGTCCATCAGCCCGAGCACACCAATAATTTGAGAGTCAGTGCCAACGAGCACAACAGTTTTCCCCTCATTCTCCAGCCGTTCAACCACTTCATTAGAACCAGCTCCGCTTGTACCGGTAAAAAAATCCTCATTGCCAACAGAGTACATTCGCCCGTCAACTGCGCCTATGAGTCCCTTCCCGGCAACTGACTTGAATCCTGAAACGGGCATCAAATCAACGTTCTTTGCTGCTGCCTGGGCAAGTATGGCTTCTGCGATAGGGTGACTAGACCTCGACTCCAATGAGGCAGCTATCTGCAAAACCTCACGCTCAGAAGCTCCATTTAAACTTATAGTATCCACCACTTCTGGTCGTCCTTCGGTAAGCGTCCCCGTCTTGTCAAAGACCATTGCCTTTACATTTTTCATCTCTTCGATGGTACTGCCCCCCTTGATGAGGGCGCCATTTTTTGCTGCAGAGGTAAGCCCCGACACCATGGACACCGGCGTAGATATCGCCATGGCACACGGGCACGAGACAACAAGCAATACCAATCCCTTATAGAACCAGTCTGTGAACGGCAATCCCAACAGCAATGGCGGGACAGCGACCACAAGCACTGCCAGTCCAATCACTGCCGGGGTATAGTACCGTGCAAACCGGTCAATAAATGCCTCTGTTGGGGATTTCTGTCGTTGTGCCGCATCTACCAATTGCACGATCTTGGACAAGATCGTCTCATCAGACCGCTTGGTGACCTGTACTTCAAGATAACCCTCCTCGTTAATCGTCCCCGCGAAGACCTCATCCCCCGTCGTTTTCGTGACGGAGACGCTCTCCCCGGTGATGGGCGCCTGATTGACCGAGGAGATGCCTCTCACCACCACTCCGTCAAGAGGTATCTTGTCACCGGGCTTTACGGCAACGAGTTCCCCGACTCCTACCTCGTGTGCGTGGACAATCTCTTCTTTTCCGTCTCTAATCACTGTGGCCGTCTCCGGGGCAAGTCTGAGGAGCGCTGCCACCGACTCCCGTGCCCTATCCCCCGCATAATCTTCCAGAAACTCGGCGAGGAAGAATAGGAGCAAGACGGACGCTCCCTCCTCGCCGTGTCCGATTGCAAAAGCCCCGGCTGCGGCAATGGTCATGAGGAGGTTCATGTCGAAACGCCCGTGCACAAGCGACCTGACCCCCTTGGTGACGATGCGATAGCCTGCTACCAGCGCAGCAATCAGGAAGAGTCCTTGGGCAGCCATCGGCAGTCGGAGCGCAAAATTGAGGTAGATACCGGCACTGAATATACCACCTGCGATCAGGATAATAAGAGCTTCCTTCTGCTTCCACAGCGGTCCCCTCTCCTCAAAGATATCGGTCGCGCACACTGAGCAGCTCTCTTCTTTGGCACGCACATTATCGTTCGTCGGCATGTTCGACTCCCATGGCAAGTAAGCGTGACACGTGCGCGTCGGCGAGCGAGTAGAAGACCACTTTCCCTTCCTTCCTGAATTTGACCAAATGAGCGCCCCGTAATACCCGCAACTGGTGTGATACGGCAGATTGTGTCATGCCAAGCACCGCTGACAAGTCGCACACACACAACTCCCGGTGAGAAAGCGCGCATAACAATTTGACTCGCGTTGGATCCCCAAGCAGTTTGAAAATCTCCGCTCCTTTGAGCACTGTCTCATCCGTGAGCATTCTCGACTGCACGTCGCGGACTGCTTCTTCGTGTAAGCAGACCATCTCACAGACTTCGTTCAAACTCATATGAATATATATTCATATAATCACATATAAACCTTAGCTCCTATCCGTATCAGCATGACTGCTGCACGCGGTCTTATCGAGACGTGAGACATGCTCACATCATCACTGCGCTCTATTCACCAGCTGAATGGCACAAATGCTTCACGATTGTACCTCTGTACAGTGGCATAACAAAGCACAGTTCAAACGGTGCTGACCCGCCCTCTCGTCTATATTGTTCGCGACTGGCCGGGGGTGGGCATTTATAATGACGCCACGCGATTCCTGACATTCTACTTAAGACCGTCTGTACAGTTTGACCAATCTTGTCGATTAGCTTCGGTTGTTAACGTAAAATGTTATGCCGATTAAAATGTTCAGCGTCACGCTTACTTGTATCAAACCTTTTATTTTTAAATCTATTAAATACTAGAAGGTTTGAATAAAAAACGCCGTAATTGTAGTAGTTGCGGCAATTGCGCTCTTTACGGTCTTGATAGCAGGTTGCGCCGTTAATGTCAACAATACCATAAGCCCAAGGCCCACTCCAAGTGCCAGCGGTTCTCCTTCGGCATCAATATCAGTAAAGACAGTCGCTCCCACCGCTTTGCCGTTCTCAACTACAGATCTGAGTCTGTTCTTCACTAGCCATTCCAAACTGAGGGGTATATAATCGTCACGACATTTACGAAAGGTGTGAGCGGCTCAACGGGGAATGACCAGTATATCTGTCACTATCACGCATTGCGTTCCGTCTAAAGATGAGGGTCTGCGCAGGGGATAAACTGAGGCAATTTAACGTTATCTATATATTCCAGGCGTGTACTAGTATGTGTTCTTAGAGAACTACTATGAGGTTT
>CAZKZX010000192.1:0-3863 GCA_964557335.1 uncultured Methanomicrobia archaeon
CTGACTTGCGACATCGGTGATAACAATGGTTGTAGGAGTTACGATGGTAAATGTCGTTCCTGGTGAAGAACGATATGTCTACAGGACGCTTGTTGAACTCAACGGAGCTAAAGAAGTGCTCCACGTTTTTGGAGAGTATGATTTTTTGGTGATACTTGAAGTGGAGGGGCTTGCCCTCCTCAGTAAAACGGTCGATACGATAAGGGACATAAGGGGGGTTACTGCAACGCATACGATCATCGGCGCGGAACTTCAAGGTGGACAATTATAAGTGGTTGACACTGTGAAGCGATTCGTTTTAATGTGGCATTATATAGGCGATCCGTAGATGTGAATTAAACTAACAGCGGGTTGACACACGGCACTGCTAGGAAACATCAACAGAGTAACAGGAAGTGAGCAGATGGAGCAAAGAGTGATATGCCTTAGCATGGACTACCCTGAGAAAGCGATGACCCTATAGCGCTTTTTTACCGTTATCTAGACATGGACAATGAACGCTCGCTGGACAACTAGGTGCGTTACAGTAATCGTTTTCTTCTACATAACTAGTTATTGGGGGACGTTAGGTCGGCTGCATTCTCTAGTATCTATTGACGTTGCTGAGTGCGTCGCCGTTGGATAAAAGCAGGCGCTTGTTGATGTCGAATTCTGACATTCTTGAGCCAAATATCGCTACCCTTTTCGGCTGGTCAAGTCACTTCTAAGCAGTGGACGATTTACGTCATGTCCTCCGTCATCACGTTTTTCTTAGGAGCAGGGCTCTTCGTTGGCTCGACTACCTCTATAGTGAGATTTACGTTATCCAGTTAAATATGACGTCTTCCTTGCGTCGCGGCGCCGTCTGGATATCTTTCACCGGATAGCCGAAGATAAGCGGCACCATCAAGCGGTAATCTTCGGGCACCTTCAGCTCGATTAGTGTGTCATGGTCAGAACCCAAAGGCATACCGAACCCTATCCAGCAGCTGCCGATGCCAAGGGACTGGGCGGCGAGCATCATGTTCTCGGCGGCCGAGGCGCAGTCGTACTGCGGCGAGTAGGCATCTGGCACCGCGAAAATAAGGATGAGCACTGGGGCATTATAGAATATATTGAATTCTGGCATTTTCATGATGTTTGCCAGCCTCTTAACCTCTGGGTCGGAACTCTTGTCTACGCTGTCCAGCCACAATTTTTTCGCCCGTTCGGAAAGCCTGCCAATCGTCTCTTTATTCTTGATGACAACGAACCTCCACGACTGTTTGTTCGCGGCACTTGGCGCATACGTGCCCGCTTTGATCAATTCCTTGATGATGTCATCGGGTACGTCATTCGGCTTGTAATCCCTCACAGATCTCCTCAGATAGATGTTCTTGAAAACGTCGTTCACGGCATTCCTCCTCTGCCTTCAAGGTTGCTGTAACCTCTGTTAAAGGTATCGCAAAAAGCGATCCTCGCGTGCCATCTATTCAGCATTGTGAGTGGATTTCGTTCAGACAGAAGGCCCAAACCCACTGCATGTACTTATTGTGCTAATTATTAACAAAATAAGTGCAGACATAAAAAAGGGAGAAGTCACTAAAGTATGATCAACGTTGACATTCACCCTCATACATTCCAGCATAGCTTTGCCATTCACCTTGTGAGGTCCGGACATGACCTCCGGCTGCAACTGTTGTTGGGGCATTCGAACTTGAATACCACGCAGGTTTATTTACAGTTCGATGACCAAGATTGTGAGGAGGGTATAACAAGATAGAATTTTAACAAATTTACACTATATTAGTATCACTGCATAAATCTCTATAAAAGCGCATCCCGGACGCATGTTAGCCCATCCAATGTCAGTCGTACCGCTATAGTTTCGGTGCCAAGAGCGCGCGTTACTTCGATACAGCGCTTTGCCTCCCAATAGCTGAGGAAGCTGTCAATCTCATCGTCACTGAACCCCCACTCCTTGCCGACTGCGTGAATATCCATTTCCCATATGGTTGTGTCACCGCCTAAGTGAAAGTATATCTTTTGGAGGAACTCATCGCGTTTGTTATTTCCAATGTTGCCGTCATACTATTTTGAGTAAGTCATATAAAAAATAGGGACACGAGAAACTCTTATTCGATCACAGCAACCTTAAAACAACACAGGCGTAAGTGCAGTTCAAAGGTCCGGATCCGTAGATCTGTGTACCCTCTTGGCGTTTTGATGCGCAGTGGTGATGAGATCTAAAATTGCGCTCTAAACTCGTAATTCTTTGAAAAAAATGCTTTTAGACGAAGATTAAGTTTTTCAACGTAATACAGAAATATGACACCGTGATATGCTATGTCAAATAAATCTTTAGCAGGCATATTTTTAGCAACCCTGATGATAGGGGCTATAGTCGGTGGTATCGCAAACCCACTCATAGTTGCGCAAGGACAGACGTTTACAAAAGCACAAGTGGATTTTAAAATGGAGATGCGGAGACTCTGGGAAGACCACGTTACGTATACGCGGATGTTCATCGTAGAAACGGCTGCGAATATCTCAAATGACGTCACCGTAGCGCGACTCCTCAAGAACCAGGAGGATATCGGCAACGCGATAAAGCCGTATTATGGTGATGCAGCTGGCAACCAATTAACCGCCTTGCTCAAGCAACACATTGTGATCGCTGCTGACGTGGTACACGCAGCTAAGGCGGGGAATAGCACTGCACTCGATGCTGCAAATAAGCAGTGGTTTGCAAACGCTGATCAAATTGCGGTGTTTCTGAGCCAGGCAAACCCAACCTACTGGCCTGAATCGGCGATAAAAAGCATGTTGTATAACCACCTTAACCTCACAACAGCTGAAGCTGTAGCCCGGCTACATGGGGATTGGGCGACTGACATACAGACGTACGACAAGGTCGTTACCCAAGCAATGATGATGGCAGATGGGCTTGCTGACGGTATCATTGGGCAGTTCCCGGGAATGTTCTGTTAGATTGCTATTGCCTACTGTGTAAATCTCGTGCTGCAATGCCAAGCACGATTGCGTCCTATAACGACGTACCGCACACTATGTCTACCAAAGCCATATTAGCCTAGTGCGTGCGGAGAGAAGAGCTATAAAATAATGGGGGGTTACCCCCCCCTTTCTTTTGAATTCAACCTCTCTATTACGTGACTATGATTGTCCCCTTCATATACGGATGGATCCCGCAGTGATACGGAAACGTCCCTGTATCGTTGAACTGATACGTAAAAGTATCACCCTTATTGAGATCGTTGGACGTAAACAGTTGCGTGTCAGAGTTTATTCGGTGCGTCACAGTATCATCATTCATCCACGTCACGTTTGCGCCTCTTTCAATCGTGAGCGTGGAAGGGGTAAAGGCAAAGTCCTTTATCGTCACTGTGTTTTGATACGACGTGCTGGTAACCGCGGATGTGGTGGGGCTCGGACTAGGAGTTGAATACGACGTGCATCCTGCGGTCAAGATGGTCGCCATTACGAGGATAGCGAGTACGAATACAATGTGCTTCTTCATTTGTGCCTCCACGTTAACGTTACGTTATGAGTACACCACATAACACCGTGCGTTAACGGGTTGTTCTATCATCGATTGTTGACTTAATTAAGCTTGCCCGCAGAATTGTTGCTATCACCACACTCACCTCACGCGTTGAAGAATGTGAAAGCTATTTGAATGGTGCTTTATTACATAGGAGGTAGAAATGGACGTCGGATTGTTCCTCCTCAGCTTTGTTTTCATCTATGCGGGGAGCTCCCTCTTTACGAATGGGGTCGAATGGCTCGGGCGCAAGCTCAGGCTCTCTGAAAGCGTTGTCGGGTGTGTGTTGGCCGCCGTGGGTACAGCGCTCCCGGAGACGCTCATCCCCATCATCGCAATTTTC
>CAZKZX010000193.1:0-2067 GCA_964557335.1 uncultured Methanomicrobia archaeon
TATGAGTTCTGAGGCTCGAACCACCACCTTACCGAACTTTAAACGGTGTCTTTTAACGATGTTGTACATACTTTAACACTGTAACGACGGACTTATTGATTGCTAAAAAGACCTTTTTCACGTTTTGAGTGGGATATAAATGGGGCTTGCTAAGCAAAGAAATATCATTGGAATAACAAGAGAGACATTGAAGTTCATAGTAAATGTAAGCAAATCGTCGCATCCTAAAGAATTTGCTGGAATGCTGTACGCGGATAATAACGTTATAACTGGAGTGGATGTTCCCGTTACTCAATCATCTAATGTAAGCGCAGTTATGAACCTCTTTATGCTACCAGTTAATACACATTTAGTGGGGTCCGTTCATAGCCACCCTTCAGGGGACATTCGTCCTTCTATACAAGATATTAAGATGTTTACGCAAAATGGTGACTATCATATTATTGTTGGGTATCCGTACGATATGGAAAGTTGGAGTTGTTACAATAGGGTTGGAAACAAACGGCATTTGGACATATTAGACATAGAGCTCGATCACAAAGACCAGGTGCTTGAGGATATTCTGGAAACCTTCGGGAAGGAAGA
Organism: uncultured Methanomicrobia archaeon; assembly: GCA_964557335.1. GTDB lineage: Archaea > Halobacteriota > Bog-38 > Methanoflorentales > Methanoflorentaceae > DASPRZ01. Next base: position 586 of record CAZKZX010000193.1, read on the forward strand.
TGATTAGAGTACTGGCCACTGGCACGTTCGACATACTCCATCCAGGGCATATTTTGTACTTACAGAAGGCAAAAGAACTTGGAGATGAGCTTTACGTAATTGTCTCAAGGGATTCTATGGTGCACCACAAACCGAAGCCAATAATTCCAGAAGATCAAAGATTGAAGATAATTCAAGCATTAAAAGCAGTCGACAGCGCTCGGCTTGGCAGTGAACGCGACATTTATGAGCCGTTGTATTCAATAAAACCTGACATTATCGCGCTTGGGTTCGATCAACACTTTGACGAACAGAACCTGAAAGAACAACTTAGGCATCGGCACATTGACGCCGAGGTCGTTAGAATTCCACACGCGGACACAGGAACGCTTTCGGGCACTGAAAACATCATTAAACGGATAATCGAAACGCGGGTACGGTGCTAACTCAGCAAAACTTCTCCCATTCTTTGTATGCCCTCTGTTATGTACTCGCGGCTTGTAGCATATGATAATCTTAAATACCCCTCACCGCTAGGGCCAAATGCTAGTCCTGGACTTACGGCCACATACGCATCGCGTAACAATCTTTCCGTTACTTCGATCGAGGTTCCAAATTTTGAAATGTTGACAAAAGCGTAGAAAGCCCCATTTGGTTTACGGCATTTAATTCCTATCTTTGACAGCTTATCAACAACTAAGTCGCGCCTCGTTCTGAATTCGGCGGCCATATCATAAACCAGCTGTTGATCACCCGTTAAGGCTTCAACGCCTGCATATTGAACAAATGACGTAGGATGGCTCACGGAATGTTGTTGAATTTTAAGCATACCCTCTAAAATAGCTTTTGGCGCTGCAGCATATCCTAATCGCCAGCCTGTCATCGCATATGCTTTCGAAAATCCATTAACCGTGACCGTTAGATCGGGGATCAAGGCACTAATGCTGAGGTGTTCCTTATCGTAAATGATTTTCTCGTAAACTTCATCAGAAATTACGTAGATTCCATAATCCTCTGCAATTTCAGCAATCGCCGTAAGGGTGCGCTCGTCATAAACAGCTCCGGTAGGGTTGCACGGACTATTCAATATTATGAGCTTCGTCTTATGATTAACGAAATCTTGGAAGTCTAATGGTTGATAATCATCATGCTCATGCACTGGAACCATTACTGGCTTTCCACCGGCAAACATAACTATTGCTTCATATGAGACCCACGCGGGATCAAACAGTATACACTCATCTCCTTCATTTAATAGCGTGCATATTGATTCAAAGACTGCCTGCTTTGCTCCTGGCGTCACTATTATATCATCTGGTGTTGCGTCAAGTTTGTTATCCACCTTAAACTTCTCCGCAATTGCTTCCCGCAGCTCTGGCACACCTTTACTCTGTGTATAATGCGTTTCCCCTCGATTGAGCGATAGTTTAGCAGCTTCAATAATTCTCTCAGGTGTGTTGAAATCCGGCTCCCCGAGGCTAAAACTTATGATATCTTTTCCCT
>CAZKZX010000193.1:2077-3790 GCA_964557335.1 uncultured Methanomicrobia archaeon
TTTTCCCTCTCTTCTGAGTTGCGCGGCTAAATCAGATATCTGAATCGTAGCCGACTCGGGTATGACATCCACTTTTGAGGATATTATTGCTCCGCGCATACCAACTATAACCTCTCTATTAGCTTGACGGCCGCCTCTACTGCCCGTTTTGCATAATCAACCCTCTCGTGGGCTTCAAGGCGCGACATGCGCGGACCAGAAATGCCGAGGCTTATGGGCTTGTTGTACTCTAGCGCCAAATCTGCTATTTTTCGGCTTGCGTGCTGTAATACGATTTCGTCGTGTGACGTAGCTCCTTCGATAACACAGCCAATAGTTACAATGGCATCAATACCCTCATCCATTGCGAGCGTCTTTACTGCGAGGGGCATGTCAAAAACGCCTGGAACAAGAACAGTGCGCACAACATCTGCACCTAAAAACGCCGCGTGTTCTCTTGCTAGTATCTCCATTTGATGTGTTATATCACGATTGAATTCGGCAACGACAAACCCCAGTCTGATTGTGTCATTCTTTTTTTGTGTCATGTTTTATCCCCAGTGTGGTCAAAAGTCAACTGGTTTGACGTCAGCAAATCCCTCTCTTTTGCCTTTTCCTGCCTCCAGTTCAAGTTTTCCACATAATAATTTATAGACATTCTGAGCGTGTTCTCGCGTACGGGTGTCAGCAAGTCGCGCAAGGTCCTTATCGGTCTCAACTTCATCTTCATAGACGAAGACTTCAATTATATGTGTATTGGTCATGAGCTGAGCTTGAATCAATCCAGTAGATGATTCGTGCGCGCATTGTTTATCTATTGGTTTAGATCCGGGCATTCCGAGCGCCATTACCACATCGCATTCCCGTTCTTCTATTAACTTTTTTGCGGCGACTGGCAAATCTTTTATGCCTGGTACCGTATAACGCTCAATCTGTGCTGATATCCAGCGCCTTAACTCATCTTTGGCTGACTCCGCCATGTCATATCTGGCAAACGTTGTGTCCGCTATGCCGACTTTCATCATTTCACCTTCCGCCCTTAGTCTTTCGACGTATGCCGCGACAACGCTTATTTACAATTTCTCCAAAATGTTGTCAGCGGCTAATATTCCTGGTCCGACCTCTTCTATTATGCTTCGTTTTAAGAGCACAATTTCAAGTTTTTCAATAACGTTGAGGATATCGCCTTTGCTGATGTTGCCCATATGGCCGATCCGGAATATCTTTCCTTTCAGCTGTGCCTGTCCACCAGCTATAATTATACCACGCTTTCTCATCTCGTCTTTTATAATTGCGAAACTTATGCCAGACGGCACGTTCATTGCCGTCACGGTGTTAGAATACGTGCTATAAGTATCGAGTCTCGGAAATAGCTCGATATTCATCTCACGCACTGCCGCTCGTATCGACTCAGAATAAATGCTGTGCCTTTTTATGCGAGCGTCTAGTCCCTCCTCCTTAAGTACCTTGAGTGCTTCTTCGAGAGCAAAGAAGAGTGGTAACGTGGGTGTATATGGTGTTTGACCTTTCTGAGCTGCATTTCTGTATTGGATTAGATCAACATAATATGGTCTTTTTTCAGCGCGTTCGATGAAATCCCACGCCCGTTCACTAACCGAAATCATTGAAAGCCCTGGAGGGAGTCCTAAACACTTTTGAGAACCGGTAATTGCTACATCGATCCCCCACTTGTCGATAGGGGCTTCTATCCCTCCTATCGACGTGATGCCGTCC
>CAZKZX010000194.1:0-3768 GCA_964557335.1 uncultured Methanomicrobia archaeon
GTATGGGCCGCTTATGCTCGGACATGCGCACCCAGCCGTGTGCGACGCTGTGAGGGAACAGCTCCAGCGTGGATGGGATTTCGGCACCCCGATTGCACTAGAGATTGAGCTCGCAAAGCGCATACAGGATGACTTTCCCTCTATGCAGATGCTGCGATACGTCTCAACAGGAACCGAAGCGACGATGTCCGCCATACGAGTCGCCAGGGGATTTTCAAGAAAGAAGAAAATCATCATGATCGAAGGGGGATATCACGGCTCACACGACGCTGTCCTTCTAAAAGCAGGCTCTCACGCCGTCTCTCTGCCAAGTTCCCTCGGTGTGCCGGACGAAGTTATCAGAAATACCCTCCAAGTTCCCTTCAACGACGTAGACGCACTCACCACGATACTGGAGAAGGATGACGACATCGCGTGCCTCATCATGGAGCCCGTTATGGGAAATATTGGTCCCGTGCTACCCGAAGACGGGTACCTGCGGGAAGTGAGAAAAATCACCCGAGAAAATGACGTCCTGCTCATCCTTGACGAGGTCATCACGGGATTTCGGCTCTGCATAGGCGGTGCGCAGTGCTACTATGGTATCACCGCTGACCTCACCACGCTTGGCAAAATCGTCGGGGGCGGCTTTCCTCTGGGAGTCTTTGGCGGCAGGCGTGAGATCATGGACATGGTGGCGCCATCCGGCGGGGTTTTTAACGCCGGCACATTCAACGGGCATCCCATATCACTTGCCGCTGGCCTCGCAACGCTCAATATCCTTGACGAGGAGGGATATAAGCGAGTCAACGGACTCGGCGATTTGATGCGCAGGATGCTGGCTGATTTATTACAGGAACTAAAAATAAATTACTCAGTGCAAGGTATCGGATCGATGTTTCAGGTGTTCTTCACCGATAGACGTGTGACGAACTATCAAGACGCACTTGGCTGCAACGCCGAACTTTACAAGACGTTCGCCAATCTGATGCTAGAACGATGGATCTTTCTACCGCCGTCCCAGTACGAGACGAACTTCATCTCACTTGCACACTCGAATGAGGATTTGGAGTGGACCATTGAAGCCTACGGGAATGTATTGAGGAAGCTCTTTGACATAACAGAGTTACCTGAAGGGTACTAGCAATTTATTCAGTTTAGTTTAGCTAAGTTTAGATATCACAGGATTTCGAGAGCGTGACATTGACAGTGAGGATCGGTACAAGAGGCAGCAAATTAGCATTAGCACAGTCAAAAGTGGTGCAAAGAGCTCTCTTTGAGTTGGGAATCGAAACTACCCTTCAAATAATAAAGACAAGCGGCGACGCATTCACCGATAAACCATTTCGAGATGCCGGTATTGGTGTCTTTGTCCGAGAGATTGATGAGCTTATGCTCGCAGGAGTCGTCGATATCGCAGTTCATAGCATGAAGGACATTCCTACAAAAAGGCCTCCGGAACTGGAAATAGCGGCGGTTTTGCCTCGTGCATCGCCGTACGATGTCTTAGTTACAGAAGTACCGCTCCGCGAAGAGGCCGTTATCGGTACGTCAAGCCTGCGAAGAAGGGCGCAAGTGGCGCGGTATTGCCCGCACTATCGCGTTAAGGACATTCGAGGAAACGTGGACACTCGACTGACGAAACTTAGAAAAGGCGAGTACGATGGAATAATTCTCGCAGAAGCAGGGATTGAAAGGCTTGAAACTGAAGTTACTACAAAGAGGCTTCCATTTATTCCGTCGCCAAACCAAGGCATCATTGCTGTGGTAGCGCGGAGAGAAACTGAGGCAAGCACTGCCCTACGAGCGTTAAATCACGACGCCACAATGATTGAGGGAACGGCTGAACGAATAATTATGGAAGTTCTTGGAGGCGGGTGTCTCGTTCCATTGGGAATTCTTGCACGCTTAAATGGTGATGACGTCGGCATAGCCGCTGAAGTGCTCTCTCAAGCTGGGGACGAGGCCGTGGCATTGCACGAGGTAATACCTAAAAACGATTACACGCGGTATGCAAACGTACTTGGGAAGAAACTTCAGGAACGCGGTGGTGCTCGTCTCGTTTCGGAGTCGTTGAAATAAATTGCGTTATGGGAGAGCTATGGAGCAAAGAAATAAACATAACGGCAGAGTGTATCTTGTGGGGGCAGGCCCTGGTGACCCCTTACTGATTACCAAAAAGGCTGAGCAAGTAATCAAGCAAGCCGATGTGATTCTCTATGATCGACTTGTTGATAGGCAAATTTCATCGATATTCCCGAAAAGCGCCGAACTCATTGACGTAGGAAAAGAATCTGACTATCACAAAGTCCCACAAAGTAAGATAAATGAGCTAATGATTGATCGTGCGAAAAGGGGAAAGGTAGTCGTGAGGTTAAAAGGTGGCGACCCTTACGTTTTTGGAAGAGGCGGTGAAGAGGCACAAGAATTATCTGCACACGGGGTACACGTTGACGTTATTCCGGGCGTCTCTTCAGCCGTTGCCGTTCCTGCAGCTGCAGGCATACCTGTTACTCACAGAGAGTACGCATCGAGTCTTACGATTATAACGGGTCACGAGGCTGGGGAAAACATCATACAATGGGATGTGCTTGCTAAGCTCAACGGCACGCTTGTTATCCTCATGGGTGTATCCAACTTCAAGCGAAATATCGAGGCCCTGACTAAATTTGGCAAACCACCGGAAACCCCCGCCGCAATAATAGAGAGCGGGACGACACCACAACAGAAGGTCATACGTGGCACGCTTGCGAGCATCGTAGAGAAGGCTGAAAAAGAGGGGATAAAAGCGCCTGCCGTGATCGTGGTGGGTGATGTAGTTAATATAAGGGCTACCACCGATAATCTACCGACATCATAACGGAGTGAAATGAAGAGAATCGCTCTCATACGACCAGAAAAGCAACTTGAGGAGTCTATAAAATTAGCAGAGTCCTATGGGTATGATACCATAGCAGCGCCCTTAGTGGGTATTACATCAGTCGATGACCCAAACTGGGACAACTTTATGCGGGATCTTACGGCCGATAGAGTCGATTACATGATAATAACGAGCGTAAACGGGGTCGATCGCTGCATTGAATTGGGATTATCCGCCGATCTACTCGGACATGCGCAGGTCATTGCAATCGGCCCAACCACAAAAAAAGCCCTCTCAAGGAATGGGATACAAGTCGCTTTGGTTCCTGACGACTATAGCTCTTCCGGCATACTAACACTATTGAACGGGGTGCGTAACAAGAACGTCTGGATGCTTAGAAGTGCCCACGGGAGTGAGCTCTTGCGTGAAGGCCTTCAAGGGAGCGGGGCATATGTTCACGAAGTGATACTGTACAGCTTACTTAAGTTGTGTGGCGAGAGACAAAAGCGTTTCATAAATGCCATTATTCGGGGAGAAGTCTCTGCTGTGCTTTTTACCAGCAGCGCCACCGTCAAAAGCTTTTTTGATTGCTCTGAGGCGTTAGGCGTTAAGCCACGACTGTTAAAATCATTGAAAAGATGTTTAGTCGCTTCAATTGGAAAACCAACTACAGAAACACTGGAGCGCTATGATATCCGTGCTGACATCATGCCACTAAAAGCAACATATGTTGATTTAATGATAGCGGTTGACGACGCACTGAAAACGACTCGTCAAGGTGAGAAGCCACTGTGATTGCGTCAACGTTATAGCACTCACGCATACGCATGACTGCCGTTTCGCATTTCGAAGGGGAGATAGTGCAATCGTATAAATGAAGACTGACTTCCTGCACAATCGGGCACGCGGTAACACCATCGACGCATGTG
>CAZKZX010000195.1:0-3766 GCA_964557335.1 uncultured Methanomicrobia archaeon
AATCAATCGAGAGCTTGAAAGAATTAGCGTGTGATAACTTCACACTCGACATATACTACGCTATCGAGACTTTTCCCGGCGACAAGCGCACGTTACACTGGGAGCTACCGGATAATTTTACAATACTATTAAGGACTCCTCGGGGTCGTAGAGCGGGTGGGATAAACGATGTGCTAAGCGTGATAAAAAACCCCGATTACGTGGCAATTTTTGACGTGGACAATAGACCTGCCAAGGATTACATCACCAAATGCGTCGCTGCGCTCGAAGAAAACGACGCCGCGGTCTCTTCAGGCTGTTGGCATTTTGTGGCCAATAAAACCAATATTTTGACGAAAGTGGTAGCAGTTGAGTGGGCATTTATGAACGGCCTGTATCAGTTTGTTTCCCGTTTTGAAGGTTTTATGACGATACAGGCAACAGGAGTGCTAAGAGGATCATTTGCCGATGATGAAAAAATCGCCGAAGAAGCGTTGCTCGATGATGTCGATCTCATGACGCGGATGTACCTCAAGGGAAAGATCGCAGTTCTTGCTGATACAACGGTAGGTGATCAAGCTCCCACGACCCTTAAAGACTTCTACCATCAGAGAGTGAGACATTATAGAGGGTTACTGGAAAGCTTCAGCAAATACCTAATACCGATGATTAAAGCACCGATACCGTTTTCACGAAAACTATCGTGGCTCCTCATCGTACTGGCCCCTTTTTTTGCGTTCTCAACCCCCATTGCAGCCTTATACCTCGGCGACATAAAAAAGATGAGTAATGGCCCGCTGGAGTTCGCTGAGATATTCTTCAGCAGCATAGCATGTACGTGGCTTATGACCGCGTTTGGGATCGTGGCTGGTATAAAGCGTGCAACATCGAGCCAACTCGAATGGACGCCCGGTATGAGATCTGACGTTTAGAAGCATTTTTGGCAATGGCATAGCTGCCTGCCGTGAAAAATATCGTGGACTACTGCGAGAAAGACCGAGTTAACCAAATGCTCTCATATGCCCTCGCTATCGGTTCGAATATTATAGAGTCTGCGAACAACGAAATCGTATACTTCTATCCTTCTCCTGTGTCGGTTCATCTCTCAATTTGGAATCGGAGAGAGAACCAAACTGTTTATACAGAAAGGGGGGCCCGTGCGGGGCATTACTGATTTCTCATATCCGTATATTAAAGAGATACAACAGGGTAGACATCATGCACATACTCAGAAGGGGATGCCGATAATTGCTCCCTGCACCAGTGCTTGATGACTCTTATATTCGCTCATGCTAAGGGTGGCACTTAAATACCAAATGTAGAATCACTAAGCAAAGGTGAAGATTTTGACGGTAGGACAAAAGCTCTTTGAGGAAAAATTTAGACCAACGGGGGGAGCTATAAAATCCATAGGATCCGAAGGCGTGGAATCTGAGTTTAGCATAACTAGCGAGATTACCGGCTTCGGAAAGGCCCAAGGTATCAAGGGCACCAACATGGGAACCCTGCTTAATCTCGCGAAGCCCGGCGGTATTGGAACCGGGACGGGGTTAGGAGTCATGATGCTTGACGGCGACACTGTGACATGGAAGTTCAGCTACGCGGCAAAAACTACTGCTGCCGGAGCGAAGTACATCTGCACAGTCACCTTCATGACGATGTCTCAGAAACTTGCATGGCTCAACCAAACCATCTGTGTATTAGAGGGCGAGAGCGGACCAGATCTAACTAAACCTGGAACCAACGTCTATTACGAGTGGAGTTAACAACGCACGCATCCTTCTAATACTTCAAGTACACATCATACACGTGCTACGGCAACGGATGCCGAAATTACTCCACTCAATACCACGAACCCCTTGAGTAAGGACGTAAGCGCAATTGGATTCATTCCATCCGATAACATCCCTGCATTGCTCGGCAAATTTTCTCAAATCTGAAGGCATGAAATAGCTTGCACAACGAGATAGCGGGATCTTCTGCTTCCGAGCCCATTTGTAGAAGCTGGTAATTGCAAAAAAGCGGCCACAAGCAGGTGGCAGAGTTGTACGAAACTAGAACGACGGCACATTCTGCGTGCTCAGATTGCTTGCCCATATAGAATATCTCTAGAAATAGAGACTAGAGCATAATGTGACCTTAGATATTATAGGATATCAGAGATTCATGACATTAGGTCACACGAGCGTAGCATAGTTATCAGCAGGTTGCACGACAACGGTACCTAACACGATGACATTCCCATCATCAAGGTCGGTCTACGAGTATTTTGTTGTTTTATTCTTGAATCGGTAGGCTATTAGCGCAGTTGATAAGGGCATGACAATGTCCCAGATTATTAAACCTCCGAGGAGGAGGCTGAGGCTCAAATTTAGGGCATAGCCCACAAGTCCTCCTATGCCAAGAGCGCCGTTTGTGATGAAAAGCCACCTGATTGCTTTTTCGAGTTTCCCTAGAGCGAATATGGGGGCAGCGAAGAGCGTGGATAGGCCCATAAAGAAGTACCCTAAAACCTCAATGACCCAAAATTGAGTTAGGGTTTAGCATGTTGAATACTTCTACGTCAAAAATGCCTTGGCGTACAAATGTCAAATCTGCGAAATAGTTGAAGCTTATCAGAGTGCCGTAAATCAGGGCGAAGGACAATCCAATGAGGCCCAAAAACTTGCGGTTGGCTGGAGCGGTAGAGTAAATGCACGCCATCATTACAATAAATGTTGGTGCCACCAGAAATCCGACAATCGTTGCGAAGGGCTGCACTGCAGCGGTGGCGGTGATGCCAGCCACTATTACTAGCAAGGTCATAAGGATAGCGGACCAAAATCCAGCCTTGTAGTCTAAGCTCATATCTGCTGCATCGTTGTTAGCCATGTTTTTTTCAACGCACACCAGTTTGTTAGAGTAGACTATTTGAAGCTATATAAGTGGCACGATAACATCAACATCGATCTCGTTTATCTTGGAAATCCGCAGACCACGTGCGCCAACTGAGCGACTGCCGTCGAGCAGTTTTGTGTAATTCTCATACTTTCGGCAGTCAGCTCACTATTGCGCAGGCCATCCTGTTCATATTTTATCAATCTCTGAATTTGTTCGTAGCAGCCTCGTGTACAAGTTGAAAGGTATCAGCGATTTGATATCACTGCAATCGCTAAACCGGATAATTCGAATCCGCTCAACGCACGGGCGTCAGTTAACACGCGTAACAAGGTAACAAGGTGAAACCAAAAAAAAGATGATGAGTAAATTCGCTTATATGCAGCGTCGGTGACTTAAAATGAAAGCACTATGGAAAGGATCGATAGCTTTTGGACTCGTGAACATTCCTGTAAAACTGTATGCAGCAATAGAACAGAAGTCACTCAAAATGCGGCTCTTGCACAAGGACAAGCTCTCACCGATACGATACAAGAAGTGGTGCGATGAGTGCACGCAAGAGGTGCCGCAGGACGAGATAGTAAGAGGGATTGAAGTCTCCCCGGACGAATACGTTGTCATCAGTGAAAAAGAACTTCAGTCCATCCGGCCTGAAAAATCCGACTCGATAGAAATTGTGGAATTTATTCATTCCCATGAAATCGACCCGATTTATTTCAATTCCCATTATTACGTAGGTCCAAAAAAACCAAAGGAGAAGACTTATTTCCTCTTCAGGGAAGTTCTCCACCAAACCGCCAAGTCCGCAATCGGTAGGTTCGTTATGAAGGAAAAGGAACACGTTTGTGCGATCGAAGCATACAGGCAGGGGATGCTTCTGACAACACTGAATTATGCCTATGAGATACGG
>CAZKZX010000196.1:0-3726 GCA_964557335.1 uncultured Methanomicrobia archaeon
TAATTCAAAGTCAACGTTTTTATATATATGCCCTTATTTACCGCGCAAAAATAGTGAAACGGATGTCTATTAGGACGAAGGATGTGAGTTTTTGAAGACCCTTATCATTTACAAATCCTACCATCACATGAACACTGAGAAGGTGGCGGAGGCCGTGGCGGAGGCCATGAGTGCGACGCTCGCTAAGGTCGAGGATGTTCAGCCGGCAGAGCTGGCCGACTACGACCTGATCGGCTTTGGTTCGGGCATCTACGGGTATAAGCACCACCAAAAACTGTTCGAGCTGATAGAGAAAATGTCCCCAATGGACAAGAAAGTGTTCGTTTTTTCGACTGCCGGCAACTTACGGGAGAGACATCATACGCTCATCAAAGAGAAGCTTGCGGAAAAAGGCTGTGCAGTCATCGGGGAGTTCTCCTGCCTCGGCCAGTTTGCCGGTGCGCTGAGACTCAATTTAAACTTGAACGGACCACTAGCGTTTATCGGAGGAAAAAATAAAGGACACCCGGACGAGAATGACCTGGAGAATGCCCGTGCGTTCGCAAGAGGCCTTTTAAATGCGTGATTCCTCGAAAACAAACTGCAAGCGTTATAGTCAACGTTTACTTCACGACCCCTCATATCGGCCGGAGAGGATAGTTTGTGCAGTCATAAAAAAATTTGCCCCTCCTAAAATTCTACCTTGTTATACACGTCCCGCAGGTCCTGATCATTGACCTGTAAATAGACCGTCGTTGTTTGGATTTTCCTCTCTAACAATAAAAATGTGAGCGGTTGGTTAATTTGGGGATGCCCAGACGTGGATGCCCTAACGCGGTTTTGACACTGCCCTTTGGTGTAGAGCAAAAAGTAATTCAATGAGGAGCATCGGGATCGTTTGGGTATAAAAAGGTATCTAAGCCGACTTTTTGTCCCCTCGTATCGGGGTTCTCAATGCAACGGAGCACGTAATTAATCACCGTTCTGTTATGAGTTAACCCGAAATGGCTAAGACCGGTAAACGATTGGAAGTCAGCACCGTCGATCCAACTCTGCACGTTCGCTACCGCTCCATCGCCACGGAGGGTGCGATAGTAGCATCCCTGGCCCGGGCCCGTGCAACCGGGCAGCCTCGCCCACGTTGTACCATGAACGGATGGTAAACTGTAATACTTGTCTACTACTCCTGGTAAGGAAAACATGTCGGATCCAAACCCCTTAACATTATTTGTGTTGTTTCCTGCGATGACCCTATAAGTGACGTTGGGGGCGAGTCCTTTTGCACCAAAATTCGGATCATCTAGTCCTTTGACAGTGTCACTATCCGTCCTCATCTGTTCAAATGCTTTTTTGTCGATGAAGGGATCAAAAATGGACAATAGTACGTCAGGTGCTCTATCTGCAAAGACAACGCCGTGGCTTGTGGGAGCTATCCCAATCCACTGCACGACATTTTCAGCTCCTCCCTCCCGCTCCATGTACCAGCGAGTTACGAGTGCGCCCTTTGAGTGGCACACGATGGTGAACTTGCTATCATCATACTGATACTGATCGTGGAAGAACACTTCTCTCTCTTTGATAAAATTCTGTAAGCCATCAGCCGCAGTCCGAGGGTCATCTTTACTATCATAGTTGAATATGAAATAATGCGTCCCTTTGACAAAGCCGGCACTGTCCAACGCTTGTGTCATGTTAGTCCATGGCCATGAATATAACCGGAGCATTTCCGTGCTGGATCCGCCCCAGCCATGGACGAAGATAATAGGATATGTTATGAGGGTTTCGAAAGGCGTGCTGTAATTCCCCCGACAGCTTACAGTATAGTCGTAAATACCCTGCTTACTCTCCTTTAAGTCACGAAATGCGACGAGGCCATCCGCGTTGGTGGTACCATCCCGAATTTTTTCCCATTGAGAGGAGAGAGGGTTCCATCTATGCAACTGTGCAGGCTTATTTGCATAATATGTGGGATCACTGCTAGGGAAGCGACCCCATACAACGAACGGGCAGTTGACAAACGTAATCAGATCATATTGAGGTTTCGAACCACGTGGTGCTTGCATACCGCTTCCACCTGCATGTGGAACACTCGTCGCTGTACTGATTGATTTATAGGAGCCGTTCTGCCCCAGTTCACTAAGCAGGTCACTGCCATCCGATACACCGCTTGACCCATTACCTTCAGCAAGCGATGTGGAGTGTGATGGCATTTGCTGTCCACCCTCTCCAGCAGTTGATACCTGCCCCATGAAGATGGTAAGCACAAGGAGTGACGCTAATAACAATGAGATTACTTTCTTATTCATTGTGATCATCTCGCTGGTGATGTATCTCTGCAGAACTCATAGCACGCCAATAGCCTAATTCTTAAAACAAGTAAAACAGAGACGCCGGTATTAAAATGATTTTTCCCTTTTTGTTGGTTTTGTCTAGTTTGTACGAATTAAAATTATGTTACACTTCTGCAATCTAAAGTTGAAACGAGAGGTGATCGCAAAAAAGAACGCAGCTGGTCGAGGGATCTACTGAAACCCGCGAGACTAAGAAAAGAATGATATAAACGGCAATAAGAAAATTCAAATAACCTCAAAATAAGGGAGAAGATATGCGTTGAAGGGTAAATGTGATTTGTTATCTAAACAAAAAAGTAAAAAAAAGAAAAGAAAACACAGATTACATTGGTACTGTTGCGTTTACAGTATGATAGTTTGTATCAATAACGGCGCATTGACACCGTTGTGTTTACAGTATGATAGTCTGTATCAATGACGGTAATCTGTAAACTTTGCGCGCGTGGAACTGTATCCACTCTATTTGCAAATAGACCAGTCACCGTTTCATTTGGTTGGAGGTACTGCTTCAAGTAAATCCAATGATATGCTTCCCCACCAAATTCCATCCATTCGTTATGGTAGCGTACGCCCGTTGCACTGGTAATCACCGCGTCACTAACTGTAACTGGTTTATCAGCATTGTTAGTTATTGTAACATTTGTTAATAACCACTCTTGGTTATCACCTGCTGCTAACGTACCGATTGTGGGTACAGTCTTTGCATTATTAATCTGTACCGTTGGCGCTTTCGGTTGTGTCTCTGCCATTGGTGATGTACACCCCGCTACTAACACGAGTGCACCGATTAACACCGTTATAATACCGAGTGTCGCTAGTTTTTTCACTGTTGTTACCTCCGTTATACTGGACAGTTATCATTTTAAGGATTATCTTTTACTTCTGATTGAAAGAAAAGGTATGCGTCGAGGGGTAAGCTAAATGCATAAGCGGAGGGGGTGAGGCGTGAAAACATGCTCGGATGCATAGATCTTGTTGCTATTTTAAAATTCGACTCTATTATCCTCTCTCTCGTAGGTACTAATCATTGACCTGTAAATAGACTTATGTCGTGTTGAGGGTGCTATATCTTAACAACTACTACATCTGTCGTAGGTCAAGGCCCGACCAGGCAAGGTAAATGGCAAAGCTATGCTGGAGATTGGGCTGGTAGGTTTGTACAACGCCCGCACAGTTGCCATACTTCTGAATTTTTCTGCCAGGAAGTGTAGTTTGAGAGCAGGGTTGTGATAACGATTACTCGAATGTAGAGCTCGACCACTAGCTATTGGGTGAGCATATAGGGCTGTGGCGGTAAGGGTTCTGGTGTGGGTTCTGGTGTCGGTACTGGTGTCGGCTTTGTCGAGTTCGTTGTCGGTGTGTCATGGTGTTGCATGGAAGCCGTGCTCTTTTCTGT
>CAZKZX010000197.1:0-3722 GCA_964557335.1 uncultured Methanomicrobia archaeon
CTTCACAATATGCACGCGTGTTTAGATCGGATCATGGAGCCAAATAGCGCAAACGAGATACGACACCTATACGAGGGTTATTTTTGATGCTCCTTCACGGGCTATCGCTGGGGCTCGATCGCAAAGCTCGTACGCCGCGGAGTATCGCTGCAATTACAAGGCGATTCAAAGCAGAGCTCTATGAGAATCTAAACTATAAAGATAGCCATTGCTTTTAGCTTTTCGCCGATCCACACCCATACATATATGTATCAAAAAATAGATTTTTACGTGTCAATTCTACTAATATAAAATAAAGGAGGTGAACTGACTTGAGTGCAACTACAGGTGAAAAACAGAAAGCTTGGTTGCGTATCCTTGAGATCATCTTGGGCATAATCGTCATTGTCATCGGAGGATATGTCTTAACATTTCCGGGCGTTGCAATTTTAACGCTCGTCTTCGTGCTTGGTATCGGACTCTTCGTGCTCGGAATTACCAGAATTTTCGGTGCTTTCGCACCTGGCGTTTCTGGAGGTATACGAGTCTTAAGCCTCATTATAGGAATTCTAGCAATCATACTAGGGATTTACGTAGTCGCCTACCCGGGCGTGGGTGCCGCGACACTTGCCTTCTTCTTGGGCTTTGGGTTGCTCCTTATTGGAATTGAATCCCTTGCAGTCGGAGGGACACATGCTAAAGGTGCAGGTCAAGGAGCAAGCATAGCACTTGGCGTGATCGCGATCATACTCGGGTTCGTCGTTCTGTTCTGGCCGGGACTCGCATTAGCAACTATCGCTCTTCTACTGGCTCTGGGCTTAATCATATTAGGCCTAGAGGCAATCGTATCAGGTGTACTTGGACGATGGGTAGGAAGAGGATAACTGTAATCCAACAGATATCAAGTTCCGTCTTTAGCGTCACGAGTGGTCGAATCGAACAACGGCTGACTCGCAGAGCACGAAAGTGCACACTACGTCGAGAACAATAAACTGAGAGATTCAGGTTACATCACACGCTGGATTGTACATACGGTCTGTGCATGTGAGTGGCCATCTCCAACTTTTTTTCGCCAAGATTCTGCTGCAACAATCCGGCACACGAGACGAATAACAGAGAGACTGTTTGTATGTTATGTAAGATTTAAAAACCATTTCTTCATCTCCCTAAAAATGGCTTTAAGATCGCTGTTTTACCATTATTAAGTCCACATGTCTTTCAGCCGACTTTTTAGCACTCCGTGCAAGGCCTCGGCGCCAATGATTTCTTCTTTCTCTAAATCCCATTCAGAGGGATATAGCACAAAAGGCTTGGACTGGCTACCACCTAATCCGCCGTGGCTGCCTATGAGCTCTTCAAAGGCAGCCACCTCGTCCCGTTCTGGATCATAGTAGCTGTTTACTAAAATATCAGGAACGTAGTTGAAGCCATCCGTTCGCTTGAGGTGAGCGGCAGCACGGGCTCCGAAGACGGCGAGTGGATTTTCTCCTTCAACCCGGTCATTTCTAAGATGGTATTTGCCGTGGGCACCGATAACCAATGGGCCGTGTGCTTCTGAGTTCACTAGAATAAAGCCTACCCACTCCTGGTTCACTAGCCCAGGAATTAAACGAGGGAACGCTTGGTTGAGCTGTTCATAACTCACGCGTTCCTTCCATTTCGTGAAGTATACCAGGCCCAAATTTCCTGATGCTAATACAATAATTTGCGCCTCTTTCGTAGAAGTTCTCTTACGTCGAGATTTAGGCACTATTTTATCAACGACATACTGTGTTCGCCGCTCAATAGGGTCCGCAAAAGCTTGACCAAAGTGATCCTGGTTTGAATCAAGTTCACTTAACACGTTCACATCCTCTGCGATTAGTGTGCGCACAAGGCTGTCCAGAGAAAATCCACACCGCTGTTTAAACGTAGCCCCGTTTGTCTGTCCGTGATCAGACAGCACCACTAACCGGTACGGTCGGGGGGCATAGTTCTGGGCGCCCTCAAGCCTGTGAAATTGCTTATCCAACTTGTGTAACGCGTCGAATGCGGCGTCATCGGTAGTCCCGTTGTGATGGGCTATCTCATCATACGCCACGTAGGTTGCGTACACGGCATCCACATGGCCTGTAATGAGATCACCGATGAGTGTGTCCGTTGTTATCTCGCGCAAAAACACATTGGCGCCGGCACGCGTCAGAAAATAGATGAACAGACCTTTTCGCAAGCGTGGTCTGACATTTTTGACGAATTGTCGCACGCGGCCTAAAAATTCCTCCACAATATCCCAAATAAATAACGCGATGACGCGGGGGAAATTAGAAGGAGTCGAGTAGAAATAATGCCATGACTTGGTGTAAAAGCGTTTAATATCTTTAAGCCGACTATACGTGAAAATGTTGTCCTCTGCGTCCCCTGAAAAGAGATTCGAGCGGCTCGCGCCGTTGACGGCTAGTAAGCCCTTTCCATTAGAGATGCGTCCTTCGATCACAGGTGCATCAGACATGCCGGTAGACACCATGATCTTGTTGCTCCGTTCTTTCTCCACCCATCGAAAAGCGGGTAAGTCCTGATTGTTCCCATGTAAGATACCCGCCTGGCTAGCGCCCGTCTGGCTGGAGAGATCGGTTTCCCATGACTTGATCGAATGACTGCCACGCTCCAGCCAGCGTGCTAACGTGGGCATGCGCCCTATTCTGACGGCCTCCCGCAACACAGACTCTGCCAGCCCGTCAATTTCTAAAAATATCACTCCGGGTTTGTCATTTGGCATACTCTGTTTGATTTTTTTGGCGTTTTTCTGCAATCTCCGATAATACGAAGCGTCGTCGTCTACCGTAAGTACAGCTGATAAAAACGTGCTGATCGCTGCTAACCCAATCGGTGTTAATATCAGTGCCGCCCAGCCTTCTACGACAATCCCTTCCACGAATTGACTGGTTAACCAGATCAGCAGCCCATTTAATAGCAAGGCGCCGATGCCAACAGTATAGACGAGAAATGGAAATGTGAGCCGGGATAAAACTGGCCAAAAGATGGCATTGAGGAGGCCAAACACCACCACGGCCGCTAACGCAGTTTCAAAACTGTTAACGCTCAGCCCCGGGATGAAATCGACTAGAAGCATTAAGCCAAATGCCTCACCAACCCAAACAATCAACGTCCGAGAGAGGTAACGCCAATGCGGCCCTTTACGGTCTTTCATTATGGACTCACTTTGGCTTTCAACGTAAAAATAGTAATCTCTGGAGGGCAATTAATCCGCACCCAGAACACATTCGTACCTAAGCCACGGCTCGTATAGTGCACCATGTCGCCGACTTGGTACTGGCCCAGCGGATACTTAATGCAATGAGGCCCTCGGATAAGGGCGCCTACCCCGGGTATCACAAACTGTCCACCGTGCGAATGTCCGGATATTTGCAGGCTAAATCGTCCCGTAGTGGCGCTGATATCAGCGAAATCAGGCTCGTGAGCTAACAAGATGGCAGGTCCAGCGGGCGGCAGCTTCTCCATCACGAGATCCAAGCGATGCTTTCTGAGCATGACGCTGTCAACGCCAGCAACGTGTAAGGGCGCCCCGTTTTTAGTTATGGTGTGTACGTCGTTGCTCAGGTCAATGACGTTGCTTTTCCACAAGATGTTACGAACTTTTTCTGCTCCCACCAAGTGATCGTGATTGCCGAGCACCGCGACGCTCGCATCGCGAGGGTGTAATTTTTTCAATGACGCGATCATGTCTTCGGCAACGCGATCCACCT
>CAZKZX010000198.1:0-3717 GCA_964557335.1 uncultured Methanomicrobia archaeon
GAGGTAGGAAAAATAAATTATCAGATGAACAAGAAATAATGATAATAGATTTGAATTGTCGACTTTAGCCCTCATCTCAGCTATTTTGGAGGTACAAGCGTGAAGCCACTTAAAATCGTTCACATTTATGAGCTGGGACCAACAGAAGAAGGTGTTTTAATAGGCGGCGTTGAAGTTGCACTCTTAGAGCTCTCGAAGTCACTGCTGAGACTCGGGCATGAAGTAACTATTGTGAATGGAGCTAGCAATAGTACGAAAGATTTTTCCATAGATGGGGTAACTGTGAAAAATATTGACTTTGGCGGACTTATGAAATCGACGTGGGACCCATCGAACCTCCGCTTGATACGGCAAATAGTCTTTCCTATTGCGACGTTAAAAGCAAATCTTACAGGATATGACATCTATCACGGTCATTTCTATTCGTCTGGTCTTGCAGCTAATCTTCTAGCGAGGATGAATGGAGGAGTTGCAGTGAACACAATTCATGGATCGTACTACGACATATGGAGATACATCGAACCTCCGATCATTTCCTCCTTGTACCGACTTACTGAAAGAACTCTAGCTCCAGCACTTGCGAAAATGTCAGGAATCCAGATTCACACAGGAGGCTATTTTGCTAATAAAGTACTAAGTTGGGGGGCACCCGCGGAGAAAGTAGTGACAATTCACAATGGATTTGACCCAGAAAAATTCAATCCACAGACACATCCTGTCGAGGTATCAATCGACGGAACAGTTTTATTTACGGCGAGAAGGCTCGTAGAAAAAAATGGTTTAGAATATCTTATCAAAGCAATGCCAAAAATTGCGGAAAAATATGATGTGCATTTGCTAATTGCAGGAGACGGTCCACATAAGCCTCAACTTCAACGATTGGTAGAGAGGCTTGGCTTACGTCAAAATATTTCATTCATTGGTTTAATCCCGCATCAGATACTGCCGTCATACATTGCTCGGTCAGATATCGTAATCGTTCCAAGTTTGATGGAATCATCCAGTTTGTTTTTGATAGAAGCTATGGCTTGTAAGAAAGCTGTTGTTGCATCAAACGTTGGTGGCATTCCCGAAGTGCTAAAGAGGAATTGCGGCCTTTTGGTACGACCAATGGATAAATTAGCCCTTTCTGAAGCAATATTAAACTTATTATCTAATAATGTTCTTAGAAATGAGCTCGCTGAAAACGCTTTTCAAGCGGTAGCTAATTCTTTGACTTGGGACAAAATTGGCCGCTTAACAGAGCTTGCTTACTTAAAAGCTATTGGTTTTAGAGTTTAGCGATAATAGTCAGGACTCGTAGCGTTCCTAAACTCTACACAGGTCTTACAAACATCAATGGGAACGATGCCAAAAGCTCCGCATCGTACATATTGTTCCCGTTCATAAAACTCGTAGCCTACAAAGGCCATACAATTTACATCTGATTCAATAGTGGCAGTGCCAAAGCCCATATGAACCACTACTACTATTCTTTTATTTTGTTTTTATTTATATTTTGCGAAAGTTTTATCTATAACAGATAATCGATGATGAGAGGTTGGTATACATTATAATCGCGCAATAGTTATAAATCCTGTATGACCAACCCGAGTCGATGGTCGCGTACCCCTATTGGATACTTCAATTTCCCTCTCAATGACTTCCAAAGTTTTAATGTCAGAAAGATTCTGCAGCGATTTTCTCACATTCAATGCCTGTTCAAAAAAAGGAGAATAGGAAACTATGAACCCTCCTGGAACAACGAACTCTGACAATACCTCTACAGCTTTGCGTGCCTCGAGTAAATCAAGCGTGACTACGTCAAATCTATCCTCTGTAGAGATATCTAAAACATTACCTATGACAACTTCGACATTTTTCAAGCCCGCTCGTTCAATATTCTTAGCAGCTTTTTTTGCAAATTCTGGATTTATTTCGTAAGTTATTACTTTTTTAGCAATCGCTCCTAAAAAGATAGCAGTGATACCTGAACCTGTCCCTGCGTCGAGGACGACATCATCTTTGTTCAGCCCAGTGTGCGCCAGAATCGCGCCAATATCCTGAGGCATCATCGGCGCGCCGGTCCGTTTAAAGTGGTGAAAGAAATCTGGATTCCTTGGTTTCAGAACTCTGAATTCATACCCCATATGAGTCAAAATAATGTCGCCATATTCGAGTTCTTTCAAGGTTTCCAGGTTTATTATACCTTTTTCGGTATGAAGCTCACCCTTAGACTTTACGAGAAATTCTTTTCTAGAACCGTGCTTAACTGACACTAACAGAGCCGTATCTATCATTCGATGACGTTCATTGTTTGCTTCCCGCAAGCTGCAAGATGGCTTCAGCAAGGTCGCCTTTAGACTCTATCAAAGCATTTCTCGCCATTTCTTCAGTTGCACCACTTTGTTCAGCTACGAGTTTTACATCTTCTTCGTTTACTGAGAGCTTTTCTGTGCTCTCACCCCTGATCTGATAAGTCTTAGCGTCGCCAACACTTATTACGGTCACTTCTGCATGTTCGAGGATAAGATCTTTATTTGGAAGGCGGATTACGACTTCTCGTACACCTTCAAGCTCTTCTGTTTCAACACCCATTTTTTTCAACTGTTGCTGCAACTTCTTAGGATTCACGCCTTTCATTCCAGGGAACATCATCGTACCTCACATAAAAGAAGCATTCAAAGGATTTTTATGTTGCGGTGTCTACTTCACAAAATCTGTAGCAAGCGTTATATGCAATTTTGACCGTGTGCTTTTAGGAATCCGTATCTTACCTTTACAGCTACGCCTTTCCTAAAGGCGAGCATTTCTTTAGGGCTCAAAATAGCCCGCCCTGTAGCGAGCAGTTTATCGCCTTCATCAACTAAAAGCACCTCATCATTAGCTCTCAACCCTAGATCGACATCGACAACGTGCTTCGCAAAGGCCGTCTTTCCTGAACCCACAAAAGACGCAACATCTGAGTTTACTACAACCCGAAGCTTGGGATGTTCGAATTGCTTATGTAAACGCATAGCGCCGAGCTTTGATAAGGTGAACAATCCATCATATGAGCGTAAAGTGGCCACCCTTACGCTGTTATCAATAACTTGGCTCACTCTGCCTGTTGTGGAAAGGACGAATGTCACTGAGTTAGGAAAAAGGGCGTCTCCTGCGCCTGGTCCAAACTGATAATCCCCTATAATCCTTACACGCATTAGCACAAGCGTTATATTGCAACTACATCTATTTTATGTTTAATGTCAACAGAGTTCCCCAATCTACTGGAAAGCCGCCGTATCGACGAAAATTGTGTCGAACTTGGAGTCTCAAAACTGTTGCTTATGGAAAATGCAGGTCGTGCCGTTGCGACGTACGTGAAGAGCAAGTTTAACGATTTGTAACTACAGCGCGAAGGGAAAGTTGCTGTCATATGTGGTCTCGGTAATAATGGAGGAGACGGCTTTGTAGCGGCACGCCACCTTTCGCGAAATTTAGATGTACATGTTATTTTGATCGGCAATGAATGTTCGATTAAAACTGAAGAGGCGCGTACTAACTGGAATACCTTAAAGAGGATGGATACCTCAATCAAGCTCACTGACGTTAACTCAATGTTTAACAGAGAGAGCCCCCTGAAGCGACTAGATGAATTTGATGTGATTATCGATGGTATCTTTGGAACTGGGATCCGTGGGACCATAGTCGAACCTGAGTCATCCGTTATTGATTTAGTCAATGCATCGACGACTTTCA
>CAZKZX010000199.1:0-1687 GCA_964557335.1 uncultured Methanomicrobia archaeon
TGCCTCTTATTTCTTCCAATATGATGGCACTCTCTTTCCTTTGGCATCTCCACATCTACTACTTGCTGGGCGAGGGTAAGGAAGATATGAATACTTTTAGCCTTGCATTTTGTAATGTCTTGTATATTATTTCTAAAATCTTTTATCGCCTTTTTAATCTGGTTTATCTCCATTTTAGACCCTCCTTTATTCATAACTCCCCTTAAATAGACCTTCAGTTTCAGCAAATTTACTACGACCTCTAAATTGTTCACGTTTTTCGTTTTTTACTTTCATAGGTTGTTTAAGGTGTTTGGGGCATTTTCCGTCTTTAAGTGCTATATTTCCGCACAAACAAAAAACAACATCAGGCATCTATCCACCCCTTAATTTCTTCAACCCCTCATAAAGTTCAAGCATTTCTTCTATTGTCCATTGTTTAATTGGTTGGGCGATTTTTTTAAGCAGGGTGTATTTGACTTCACCCAAGTATTCACGCACAAATTCGGTAAATAAGATAGGGTTGGCGTGTCCCCAGAAATGGCATTTTGCACAAGAACATAATAAATTATCTAAATCCCACCTTACTGACCTGTATTTACGGGAAAAAATGTGGGCGGTTTGCAGGGTAGTAGTTCCTTTACACTTCCAGCATTGACCTCTTGCCCTAACAAGTTCAGAACAGATTTTATCTAATTTACGGGTAAGGGTGCTTTTAGAGGGTTTTTTCAAAATTGGCTTCCTTCCGCTTTGATTAAGTACTTTATAGAAGCCATAATCTCTTTTTGGCAGCGTATCCTAGCCTGGGTTTCTTTATACTTACCTTCGGCTATTTGGCGCAGAATCCTAGCTCCCCTGATTTCTTCTTTAGTAGTAGCTTTTAAGACGTCTATTCTGGTTTGGTTTAATTGTTCTCCTAGGGCGACTAATAACTCAGTAAGCCGGATATTCTCATTAGTGGCTTCTGCCAAGCGCTGCATCTGTGTTGCGCTATCTTCAGTATGATCAAGTACCATATAAATCCTTTCTTGCCTCTTTCTGCCATTTGGGAGTGTCATAAACCCCCATACCTTCTAAAATAGTCAGAGCCTGGGCCATTTCCCCAAGCTCTTTCTTACTCAATTTCTTGCCTTTCATGTATTGTGTCTTTCTTACTTGCGTCTTCCAGTCTTTCTTGTTCATGTTAGACCCAACCTTAAACTCTTTTTCCTGACATAAGAGGACAGCTTTATGGGAAAGTCTAGGTTGGGAGCTTTAAACTAACAGAGCTTTTATGTCAGTCGGGGCTGAATGGTTATAGGTTGGATTTATCACTTCAGTCGCTCCCCTTTAATACCGAGTTCCGGCGGCTTTGTTATCAGATAAAAAGCCCTAAAAAAGATTATTTAATAACTTCTGTTTTTGGGTGTTTTACTGCCTTAAGGAGTTCTTCATAGTAATCAATGGTTAGTTGTAAAGGAGTCTCTGTCCTGTCAATTTGCGCTACTACTAGATCCTTTGCATAACTCATGACCATAGTTTTGATCTTATCGTTGTTCTCCTTAACTACTTGCTCTTTCATGTTCACACCCAGTGCTATGGTTTCTTTAGGCGCCTTTTCGGGCCATTGTATCCAGCCACAGCCGTCTTTATCTTTACAAGAGAATTCAGGCCTTTCCTTTTGGCCCTTAGCTACTCTTTTGAGGTTCTCTTGCCTATTATCCCAAAC
>CAZKZX010000199.1:1787-3697 GCA_964557335.1 uncultured Methanomicrobia archaeon
TTTCCTTTTGGCCCTTAGCTACTCTTTTGAGGTTCTCTTGCCTATTATCCCAAACTTCTCCACCACACTTAGGACACCTTTCCATTTTTCTCCTTTCGTTTCTGTTCCATTTCATCCGCTTCTTCTGTGATTTTTCTTATTCTTAAGTAAGGATTGCAACCATTTTTCCTATGGTCGTTTCGGTTTAATCTGTCATCAGGCATCACTACGCCACATTTAGGGCATTCATACGGCATTGACTTCCCTTTCTAAATTATAGATAGTCTTCAAGTCAACTAATTCCTTTTGGATCTCATTAAAACGTTTTTCTCCTTCGGGGGTTAAAGGTAGTTCTCCGGCCTCTGCGATAAGTTGGGAGAATTTAAAGATATATTCGGTATCAGAAATCAACTTGTCTATTTTCTCTGTCATCTTTTCGTTCCTCTCCCCAGCGAGTTTGTTGTTCTTCAATAAAATCCAT
Source organism: uncultured Methanomicrobia archaeon (assembly GCA_964557335.1). GTDB lineage: Archaea > Halobacteriota > Bog-38 > Methanoflorentales > Methanoflorentaceae > DASPRZ01. The sequence goes on from CAZKZX010000199.1 coordinate 2,248, forward strand.
TTCGTACTGGCAATCTGCGCAAACCCCATTATTAACCGCTTCCTCATAACTTAAAGGTTTACCGCAATTAGGGCATCTCATATCTCCCTCCTTACCATCTAAACCTCACTAAAAACTCTGTTCTATTTAAACTGCTATCATCTTCGGCTATACCGATAGTTTTAGAACCACTTTCAATACCTAAATCAGAGAATACCCTTCTTGCGACTATTGACCAGTTTTTATTTATAGAGTATTCAAGACCTATCCTTGCGTCGTAGATGTCTTTTATCTTGGCTTCACCCTCGTAAAATTCATTAAAGAAAGCTGGGACTTTAGAGACACCTGTAAATAAGCAGATATTTTTATAATATAGTTTCCCCATAATCCCCAAAGGGAAACAATGTAGAACACCTCGGTTGACTTCAGCATTTATCCAACTTCCATTATATTCTTCTCCTTTCAAGGGCGTTTGGAAGTATCCTATTGAGGGTTCTATGCCCCAACTTAAAGAATATTTATCAAGGTTGAATAAAGTTAGGGAACGTTTGTATTCGTAAGAAACTTCCACTACTTGCCCTAAAGAGGCGTTTTTGTTAATCTGGACAATAGCACCCTCTTTAATTGACCACTCTGCGAAAACTCGCCCAGAGAAACAACAAACCATAAGAATTACTAATACTATCTTTCTCATCTTATCCTTTCTTTCTGCGGTAAGGGGGCAGGATTTCATTAACCTGCGGGTATGGTTGGGTTCACTCCATACCTCGACTTGCCTGAGCGTATACACTCGCAACCCCCTCTGAGCATTTCAGCCACCCCTCACCGCATTGAGTTAAATGGTTTTCTATTGGCTCTAAATTCTTTAATTTGTTGTTTTAGTGGGCGATTTATATGTTCAGAATAACCAAAACCACATTTCCAACATTTTCCTTCATTTGGGGAAACTTTATCAAACCTATCTTCGGGGCTATTTGCTTTTTCTCCTTCTACAAAATGCCAACTCTTTACCGAACCACATTGAGGACAACAATCTTTTAGGGGAAACATATTATTTCACCCTCCTTTTTCTCCGTTCATAACACCAAATCCTTCCATCTATAAACATCAAGAAAATTACCCTTCTTATTTTATTTAGGGGGAGCATTTAATCTTTCACTCTTTGTTCATTAACCCACCATACCCTTACTTTGTAGGGTTTAAATATTACCCAACCATCAGGAGAAGTGGGTTTTATTGTTTTTTCTATTTCTAACACAATTTCCTTAAATTTAATTGCTTGTCCTTTTCTATACGTCATCTTCTCTCTCCTTTCGGGTGGGTTAAAATCCTCACTTGGTTAGTTGGTGGTATCGCTTTAAATAATTTTTAGTTTCTTGGGGGGAAAATTTAATTGGCGGATGTGGTAAGGAATAAAAATGTGATAACAACCAAGCATAACTTATAAGGTGCATAGTCCCGATTTTCCGCA
>CAZKZX010000200.1:0-3650 GCA_964557335.1 uncultured Methanomicrobia archaeon
TGATATAAATGGAAAGGAGATTTATCGTAGCACTAACAGCAGTCTTTTTGGTCGTTGCAATTCTTACAGGAGGATACCTAGCACTACAAAAAAAGTATGATAAAGATAATCTCTCCGACTATTTAACACAATCATATTCACACAAATTCAGTTATTTGGATGGCGCGGAGATAGCGCCCTTTAAGAAGTTTACCAATGATTACGGAGATGATGTGTACACAGGAGTACTACAGGGGCGAACAATTACGAACTTCACTGATCGGTCGACGTACCCGTATAGAAACGCCACGGCAATAGACAGGTATACGTTTAATATTACCTTCGAGTTAATCAAGCCATCGTCCGATGCAACAAAGAGATTTGACGAGATCAAAAGAGATATCGAAAGTCAGGGGTTCCACTATTTTTATGGCGAACATCAACAGAGGAAAAGTCACAACGTAACAGATAGTGACACGTGGGTAGCGCGCAAGTCTTGGGGGTCCGGAAATCACACAATAACGTATACTGCAACCGTGACACTCCACAAAGGTGAGACGTTAACTGACTTTGATACCAGAATTATCGAACCGCACATAGTACTTATCATTGAAAAAGATGAGAACTGGGGGGGCTACGAGATAGTTTTTTAACTAAATCGTTGTATTCATCAGAGAAAACATACTCATTGAACAGCTAATTCTAGAGGAAATGAGCAGTAATGCACGTCCGTGGATTTACCTCGATGGTTGAGGGCAACCATGATTTTTTTGCCGCTGTAGAGTCAACAGCGAACCGTGAAGATACTCGCGTCTTAATTCCATAGCACTGCTGATATAACGATCGAATGTGAAACGTGATTCATCAAAAAGTGCATGGTATTTTTGATTGTAAAACTATAAGAGTCAGGGCACCTAAAGGATTAAAAGCCTAGCACAAGAGGCACTTGTTTAAGTCATTTGAGCACACTGAACTCAGATCGACATAAAGATTTATCGACATGACACTGGAAATAAAGGAAAACACACCAATTTTAATTACTTGTGGTCTGCCCTATGTGAACGGGCCGTGTCACATAGGACACCTTAGAACTTATGTACCAGCAGACATGTATGTGAGGTGTCTCAGGAAGCTCGAGTATAACGTATTGTTCGTCTGCGGCTCAGACACCCACGGCACACCAATCGTGATTAATGCCGAGGAGGCGGGCACGACACCTGAAAAATTTGTCGAGTTCTATCATAAGTATTGGGCGGAAACGTTCAAGAAGCTCGGAGTGGAATTCAGCCACTATGGAAGCACAGATTCGCAAACCAACCATGCCAGGACGCAAGAGATAGTACAGACTCTTATGAAGAGGGGCTACATCTATTCGAAGATAATCCAGCTCGCATATTGCCCGGAATGCGATCGGTTTCTCCCTGACAGGTATGTGAAAGGCGTCTGCCTGTTTTGCGGCATGCCGGCCCGGGGCGACGAGTGCGACCAGGGATGCGGACGGCATCTTGAGCCCGGCGAAGTCCTGAACCCAAAATGTCAGGTCTGCAACTCTGAAGCGCTATACAGGCCTGAAAAGCATTACTTCTTCAGACTCTCTGAATTCAAGGACTTTTTACTCGACTATCTGGAAACTCTCGGAGGAACCTCGAATGCTCGAAATTATGCGAGAGAGTGGGTCATCCATGAACTCAACGATTGGTGCATTACGAGAAACCTCAATTGGGGGGTGAAATTTCCAGGAACAGACCTCGTAGTGTACGTGTGGGTCGACGCCCCGATTGGTTACATCTCCTTCACTGAGGAGGCCACGAATACGTGGAAAGATTACTGGAAGGATACTTCCCATATCACTCATTTCATTGGGGGCGATATTATCTACCACCACTGCGTTTTTTGGCCAGCATTGCTCAAAGGAGCTAATTATACCTTGCCCTCAGAGGTCGTAGCGTCTGGCATGGTAAAAGTCGATAACAAGACGTTTTCAAAGAGCCGCGGATATGTCGTGTGGATAGATGAGGATTACTTTGATAAAGGGTTTCATCCCGATCAGTTGAGGTACTACCTCGCAGGCTACACCTCCCACACAAAGGAGTTAAACTTCTCGTGGAAGGTCTTCGGCGAGAAGGTCAACAGCGAACTTGTTGGCTCCCTTGGAAACTTCATATACCGGACATTGCTTTTTACTCAGAAGAACTTCGGCAAAATCCCCGACGGAGAGCTTGAAGAAGAAGTTATTGAAATGATAGTTGAGACGAGGGAGAAGATACTACATGCGCTTGAGGAATTTGAGTTCAAGAAAGTCGTTGACTCCATTATGGCGCTTTCTGATTTTGGGAATACATACTTTCAGTCACGTGAGGTCTGGAAACTCATTAAGGCCGATAGAAGCGCCTGTGCTAACGTGTTGAAGAACAGCCTTCAGATAATAAAAGCGCTCTCCATATTTTTTGAGCCAGTCATGCCCTCTACCATGCAACAAGTGCAGGCACAACTTCATCTGACGTCCACGAATTTTGACGATGCGACGGTGGAAATCGCTCCCATTACACTGTCTAAGCCGAAAATGCCGTTTACGAAGATACAGGATGAGCAAATCGCTGAGATGTCTGGACTATTAAAAGAACGAATGTCGCTTGCGGAAGGTCAAGCGGGAGGACAGAAAATGGAGACTATCACTATTGACGATTTTAAGAAGATGGACATGCGCGTCGCCAAGGTAATCTGTGCCGAGAAAGTGAACAAATCTGATAAGCTCTTAAAAATAACCGTCGACATTGGCGGTGAGACGAGGCAAGTCGTTGCTGGCATTGCAACGGAGTACGGCCCTAAGGAGCTTGTAGGAAAGGAAGTCGTATTACTCGCAAACATGGCGCCAGTAAAACTCATGGGAGTAGAGTCCCGTGGCATGATACTTGCTGCTGACAACGACGGAAAACCGGTAGTTCTTACGCCATCGAAGGACGTGCCAGTGGGCACGAAGGTAAAATGAAACAACAAGAGTGACCACGCTTGACACAAGATAAACCAAAGCAGGAACGGATCGTCATAACGGTAACCGGATCAGACCATCCTGGGATCATAGCGGCCGTTACGGGCTTGCTCGCAAGCTTTGACGCAAATATCGAGGATTTGAGCCAAACGGTCGTTGCGGGATTATTCACAATGATAATGATTGTGAGCATTGGTGACGCGAACTTTGATGAGCTTAAAAAAGGCCTCGAACATGTAGGAGCAACTCAAGGGGTAAGAGTTACAGCTCAGCATGAGGATATCTTCAGATTCATGCATCGGATCTAGTGCTCTCGTTTCAATGCGTGTGCGCTTAGGAGCGTTGTTATGTTTCTGGTATAAGATTCGCGAACGACTTTCTCTCCTTGTTGCACTGTAACGCCCAGCAGCTCTCTACCGTGATGGTGGTGCAATTGTGTTTCTTCTATTCACGTTCTCTCTGCTACTGTCTATCGTGAAAAACGGGGTCGTACATTTCATCAAGCGGCTTTGAAGCCTACGATTAGAAATAACTACTTTCTCTCTCCCTTTTTTACGTCCATCTTTCTTCTTAGTGCCTGATTCTTTCACAGTCTGCGCTTTATCCGTACCTCACTCCTCCTTTCTGCGTCTCTCACACAAGTCCCCGCGTGTTTACGGAAACGGTGTTATTTCATACCCAT
>CAZKZX010000201.1:0-3647 GCA_964557335.1 uncultured Methanomicrobia archaeon
GAAGAGCATCCTGATAGAGTAAAGCTTATAGATTTAGTGCCTACACAATCAAAAATTTATGCAGACGAGCTCGAAGGAAGAAGATATGAACTGGAGAAGGGTCTTGCTGAACCCTTAATAGTCATAAAAAAAAGAGATAGAGTTCTTTTAGTGGATGGTCATCATCGAGCAATAGCAGCAAAACGGTTGGGTTTTAAGGAAATTGACGCTTACGTTATTACAATGGAGCGCGATGTTCCACTTGGCATGGAAAAAACGGCTTCAGACGCGGGACTTAAGACTTTAGATGACATTCAAATACTAGAGAGTGGCACTCACCCACTTATAGAGATTACTCGTAAAAGAGGGTCAAGGAATGTTTAGTTAAGTGTATTACGTTGAAGACGCTATTTTGAAAACTTGTCTTAAAACATCAGTCCTCGTAATCAAACCCAAAGTGATACCATTTTGTAAGACTAGGAGCCTACTAACATTATGTTTATCAAAGAGCTCTATTGCGTTATAAACAGAGCAATGTGCATCTATTGAAACGATGTCGCGAGTCATTATGTCTTTGGCCAAACCTTTAAATTCAGAAGCTACAGCTTTTGCGATATCCGTTACTGAAATGACGCCTACAATCTTCTTATTAAGTGTTACAGGCGCCCCATGGATTTTCTGATCGATTAAAATTTTAGCGGCGTGCTGGATCGTCATATCTCCATTTACCGTTACGAGCTTCTTTGTTGTGTAATCTGCGATCGGCGTTTTAGGAAGTGACAGTATTTCCGAAACCATAATTACGACCGTATTTTCTGCTTCGTTACGACCGCAAACCTCTCCTTTTATTGTGAGTTTATTGACAGGGGTCGGACCTATTTGCACGGCATCTCCAGAATTAAATTGCCTTATGTCTCCTATTATCTTAATCGCAGCACTGCATACGTCTGGATGTGTTACTGTCGTAAAATCGATTTCAGCTACCGAAACATTTTGCACTTCTGCGCCATTTTTCGCCACAAAAACGTGCGCTTCGTGTTCCATGGTATCTATATCAAGTTCTCGATATGCTGCAGCTGTTGCTTTATAGCCTCCTTTTGGTCCTGGCACTCCATCCACAAGCTGCAAAGCTTTTAGCGACTGCATTTGATTTCTTATAGTTCCAGGGTTCCTCCCTATTACTTTGGCTATTTCTTCTCCTCTAATTGAGCGTTCATTCTGGCGAAATAGGCCTATTAAAGCTATTAAAATCTCCCGCTGTGCTGACGTAAGTTCCATGTAAAGTACCTATTTAATATGATTAATAATGAGATATAAATATTATTAGTTTGTACGTCAACTTATCGTTAATGTTTGACATACCAACTGTTCCAACGTCGGAAGAATTGCTGGACAAAGCCTTTAGGAGGGCACGTAGGGCGCGAGGGGGAAAAGAGAGAGGAGCACGTGCTGAAGTGACGATGATCCGTACTGCGTCGAACATACTTGTTGACAATTTAAATGCTATAGTTAAAAGATTCCCTAATTTTGATCAAATTTCTGAATTTTACAGAGAAACAATCAACATAATTGCGGGAATAGACAATCTGAAAAAGTCCTTGTCGTCCGTACACTGGGCAAGTGACAAAATACATCAGATATCACAAAGTGCTGTAGGAACGACAAAAAGAGGGCAGAATCCTGTAACCATTAGAAAACAGACTTATGGAAGAATCGCTTCAATAATGAAAGAAATTTCAACAGACCTTGATTTTTTAAATGCTGCAAGAAATAATATCAAAGACTTACCCCATATCACTGACGAACCCATAATACTTGTTGCAGGATATCCAAATGTTGGAAAGTCGAGCTTCGTATCATTTGTAACAAATGCAAAGCCTGAGATAGCTCAGTATCCTTTTACGACAAAAGGGGTCGTTGTGGGACACGTCGAATTCTCGAGACGAAGATACCAAGTTATTGATTTACCGGGTCTCCTCGACAGACCTGTTGCTAAAAGAAATGCGATTGAACTTCAAGCAATTTCCGCGTTAAAGCATTTAGGTAATGTTGTATTATTCATCATAGATCCAACTGAAACGTGCGGCTACCCAGTGACCGATCAACTTAAGCTCTTAGCGGAATTGAAAGTACAGTTTAGTATCCCGTTTATTGTCGCTTCAAATAAAGTGGATCTTAACCCTCCTGTGACTGGTCTTGAGGAATATCAATTCTCAGCAGTGGATGGACGGGGAGTGTCACAAGTTTTAAAAGCCTTAATTGAAGTATCAAGTTAGAAATACTCTTGCCGCTTGAACTAGAAGAGTAATTTGATGAACCCTAAAAGGGTTTGATCCCTGCTAGTACGCACCCGATCAAAAAACCAACTATTGCACCTGTATTTAAAAATGGCAATCCTGCGTGCGGTTTTCCCTTTGTAACAAGTACCATAAGACCGACGTAGCCGATAAGTATCCCGATTATTGCTCCGAGTGCTGGGATATTGACAAAGCCTATTGAGGGGGCGGTCAAGAAGAAATTTGCCGATATTACTAAAGTAGTGGGAATTACTGCGTCCCCGAGTCCCAAGAAGTACGCCTCTCTCTTTTCTAACTTCTTTTCACTATCAATTGCTGAACTGTCTCTCATCCATTTCGCGTGAGAATATTGCCTGTGGCGCGGAAGGACGAATAGCACGGGTACCTTCAGATCAATAACTCCTTCCGCCAGGCGTATCATATGTTTTGTTTCATACACTGAAATAAAGTCATAAATTGCTAGGAGTATTAACAGAATCAATACGGGAATTATAGTAAGGGAAATTCCAAAGATTGCTGCAGCTCCTGCGCCCACTAGGATGCCTACAGCATCTATTACGAACCACTCAGGATAATAAAATATGATGAATGTCGTCCCAGCAGTAAGTGCCAGGGCAATTATCCAAGCATAATCAATAAACGAAAACAAAGCTGTATCATACACAAAATAAAGCGTAAAAATTAGGACAATCGCCATTACCGCTTGAATAATCCACCGTTGGCCTAATCTTATAATGACTAGTAAAAAAAGCGTAAACGCGATGATTAGAACTATATAATAGATTGGATTTAAAATGGATTCTGGGTTGCTGAAAGCCCTGATGTTATTTGAATTTAATGGTTGTGCTAGGAGCAAACCAAGAACTTGTACAGCAAGTATGAAAAACATCATTGAAAAAGGCGACAACTTTTTAAGAATGTTATTCAACAACAATCCCTCACGGTTAGCACGACTTCACGACAGCACATACTGAGTCTTTCAATGAATTGCTTCGTGTTCTTCTGCTTACTATTTTTATGTTCTTTAAGCTTTTGCCCCCCCAAAAATTTCGATTGCCAAACTAAACGAGAGAAACTCCGGTCGTGACAGATGCTTTCCTCTTTATTCAAGTTGTAATGTGGCTACGCTCTCAAATCTGTTCAGGTATCTGAAGTTACTGGAACACGTTGCTAGTTTGCTTATAATTCACTTATTAACCGGAGTTAAGGTCAGTTTATATGAATACTATTTGTTGGTAGAACGATGTGCGCCGTTCAGCATGTGAATGTGTTTGTTTAAGTTGCGATCTGGAATATAGCGATCTTCATCTATGGATAGATTAATACGCGATTATCTTTACATTGTTATAGTTGATAAACGTCGTGTAATAC
>CAZKZX010000202.1:0-3613 GCA_964557335.1 uncultured Methanomicrobia archaeon
TTAATATTATGTCTTTAAATGAGCTAGAATGGAAGTTTTTGTCTAAATACTTTCATTTAAGTAGTTACGCTTTATTATACAATTAGTTTTGGCTTACGGACATATTTTGTCCGTTTGTAAATGTTGAATATACTGTATACTGATATTATAAATATGAAATAATCTTGATACTAGGCTAAAAGGGAAGTTACTTGATTTATGTATACTAAACATCATTGAGGAGCAAATATGGATGAACGCATTAATAGTTTATTCGAGGCTTTATTCGCATTGACGGATTTACGCGTGTTGTTTAGGGAAACAGCACCACTACACACGCTTAGTGAAGAGCAAAAGGCTTACGCGAGAAATGCTTTGAACCGTGCAAAAGATGCCCTCAACAGGCTCGAGGAGGCATTCTGACAAATGAAGATCGCAAGCAGTATACCTGTTCGTGAAGTTGAGGAAAATTACATTAACATACAGCCCATTCAAGCAGCAGGACGTCTGACTGCAGAGGCTATGAAGGCTTTGATTGCATATGGCGATGGTTACTCAACGTGTGATCAGTGCAGAAAACCGTTCAGGCTTGATAAGATTACGAAACCCCCTATAGCGGAGTTTCACGATGATTTGGCAAACTTTGTTAATATGGACCATGCACGGGTTACCCCCGGTGCAAGAAGAGCGTTTCAAGCGGTGTGCCAGTCACTCGCCGAAAAAGGCGATTCAGTTATAGTCACGGCTCTCGCGCACTATACTGAATTTCTGGCGGTAGAGGGTGCCAAGGCAGTAGTGAAGGAAGTTCCAATAGACGATAAAAACATTATTACAGGCGATGCGGTAGCCCAAAAGATTGAGGACGTTACTCGAGAGTCTAGCAAACCCCCTGTGCTTGTTATGCTTGACGGGTTTGACTACTCATTTGCCAATGAACATGACACTAAAGGAGCTGCCAAAGCTGCCCATCAGTATGATATTCCTATATTGTACAACGGCGCATACACCGTCGGGGTAATGCCGGTCGATGGAAAGGCTTTAGGAGTTGATTTCGTCGTAGGTTCTGGGCACAAATCGATGGCATCTCCAGCCCCAAGCGGAGTTTTAGCTACAACGGAAGAATACGCGAGCAAGGTACTTCGGACAACACAGATGATGGGCGACGTGACAAGCCGAAAATTTGGCATAAAAGAAGTCGAAATGCTTGGCTGTACACTCATGGGCGGCAACATCCTCGGCATGATGGCATCATTCCCTGCAATAAGAGCGCGTGTTACACAGTGGGAAGAATATGTGAAGAAATCAAACTATGTCATAGATTCAATTTTGAGCATAAAAGGAAATAAATGTCTGAGTGAATACCCTCGGAAGCACACGCTCACAAAGATAGACACCACTGATAGCTTTGATGTAATAGCACGGACGCATAAACGGCGGGGATTCTACTTCAGCGATGAATTAAAAGAACGGGGAATTGTAGGCGAATTTGCAGGAGCAACGCGCACGTGGAAATTGAATACCTACGGTTTAAGCTGGGATCAGACGAAATATGTAGCAGATGCCTTTAAGGACATAGCAGGTAAATATGGACTATTGTAAGACATGACGTCAAATGATGTACCCTCAACTATGAGGCCTCGGTGTGAGATTATTGTGCAGTACATCCTGCCAGCGATAAGAGCTGAGATGGCTATACAGATGCAAAAACAGGGTATAAGTCAAACTAATATCGCAAAAACACTCGGAGTAACGCCCGCAGCGGTAAATCAGTATCTAAAGAGCAAGAGAGGGGCAACCGAACAGGACAATGAAATTTTGAAGGTTATTGACGAATTTATTGAGGAATATAAAACTAACCCCGATGCGCTTGGTGAACATTTGTGCGAAGTTTGCAATAGAATCAAAGTATTATTAGATAAACGCGAAAATACAGAATCGGGATTTAGCCTTTACTGCTCCTAATGGGGGATGGATCCTCTTGTAAGAATAATAGAGTCTAATCTCTCTCGCAAAATATTATACGTACGCTGTAGTCGGCTTGAATAGATTTAAATGTAAGGAAAGTTTCTCTTCTGCCTATTTCCGTCCACAATACGATGCGTGGCTTGACCGGGTAACCGCACTGTATACGATTTAGGAGTCGCTGCGACACGGGGATAACGAGACTTCTTCTTTAGAGGTAACTAAAACAGACTCCGCAATTTCCCTGCCCAGGGCGATTTGTGCGTCTTTTCACTTCAATGATAATGGGTCCCTTAGGGATTGCACGTAACACTTTCACGTTAAGGCCAGGTATAAGCCCAAGTGAGCACAACCTGTTGATCGTTTGACGCTCTCGAGGTGTTACAAATTCTATTGTATGTGCTCCTCTATCCACATCAGACAGCTTTAGTATCGCTCCTCCGTCTTTGCCGTTCATTCGTTTGAGTGTCGCACTGCCGCTACAAGACGTTGGCAGATGCCTAGACTGTGTGACTGTCATGCCAATCTCCATATCCGAATTAATGTTCTTGATTCCGCAGGTTTCCTTGCGTGATTCCGTTTTGTCTATGCTCACGTTGATGCTAATAGCTTCAATTAGTCGATTTGCTTTACTTTGGCTGCAACATTCTATCCAGCGGCGTTCTTAAGATCACTCAGCTAATCTATAGAGACCTTGCCTAGCGTCTTTTACGTAAAAAATTTTAATTACGAGTCCTTCATCCTTTAGCCTGTTAATAGCGTACCTGGCAGTTCTATATGGTAGGTAAGTCTCTCTCTCAATCTCGCCTAGCGTCATGGTGCCATTTTTTTCAAGGGTTTTAAAAACAAGCTTCACGCTGGGGGGAAGCTCTCTTACTCTGTCTAAAATGCTCAAATCATTCTGAACTAAACCAACGAGGGTGCTCATTTGCTTCACCACGTATGTTAACGGCGTTAATAATATAAAAAATTAACGGCGTTAATAATAACAGCATATTTTTAGATCTCAAGCATCTTATCAAGAGCCCGCTTTGCTCGCATTCTCACTTCTTCAGCGACCGTTATCTTGTATTCCATATTTTCAAGTGCTTCCGCAACTTTCTGAAGGGTCGTAAGTTTCATGTTTGGGCATACCGCGTGCTCTGAAGGGGAATAAAACTCTTTATTCGGGTTTTCCTTTTGCAGCTTGTAAAGCAGACCGACTTCCGTTCCTATGAGCATCCTCTTTGCCTTACTAATTTTCGCGTGTCGCAGCATCCCCCCAGTGCCATACACATAGTCAGCGACCTCGATAACCTCCGGTCGGCACTCAGGGTGCACTACCACTTCGATGTCCGGCATCTCGTGCTTTCTCACGAGGATGTCGCCGAGGGTGATGCTCTCGTGCGTAGGGCAGAACCCATTCCAAGCTATGATCTCCTTGTCAGTCTTTGACTTCACGTAGTGAGCGAGGTTTCTGTCGGGCACAAATATGATTTGGTTACTCTCAACTGAGTTTATCACATTTATTACATTTGCAGACGTGCAACAAATATCGCTCTCAGCCTTGACGTCAGCTGACGTATTTACGTAGCACACTACTGTCGCCATGGGGTGTTCCCTCCTCAGCGCCCTGAGATCCGTAGCAGTTATCATATGCGACATTGGGCACGTAGCATTCTTCACCGGTAAC
>CAZKZX010000203.1:0-3609 GCA_964557335.1 uncultured Methanomicrobia archaeon
TGTCGAGGGATATGCCGATGATACTTCGGGCACATATACCGGCACTGCAAATGCTTTAATTGAAAGGCCGGACCATGTTCGAAAACATATCCTGATTGCCCTTCTCGGCTTTTCTTCCTCAGACATAGGGACATCATTCGCAACCGTCGGCACGACATATGCCTCCAGGATATCGGGGGGATACAAACTCGCATTCATCATTCACGAGGTCGCCACCGAGGCGATGGACTTATTCAAGAAGATAGACTATCAGACTCGATCCAACATGTTTGAAAGCGGCGGACAATTTCAGTTGCATTTCGGGACGACAACAACGCCGACCTCAACAATGACTTTCAGCGAAGACAATATCAAGGGGTTTGCGCAATTCAGCAAGACAGAGATCGCGGAACTCAAGAATTTCTTCAGGGGATATTATTACCGGGACTATTCCAAGACGGGAAATCTGGAGGATAAATATGCAGCGGTTCTCGAATTAAATGCCAAAGATTCTATAACGCAATATGGGCAATTTGTGGAAGATGTTGAGTTTAGTGCGGTGCAGAATTTGCCAAATATGGTCGATGATGTTCTCGATTGGATTCTGCAAGAGAAAAAAGACATTAAGAAAAGGGTGGCATTGACGGCCTTTTGGGACGCGAGCATTATCGAACATTGCGATTATTTTTATGTCAAATCGAATTTTTGGTCGGATAGGTTATTCAAGACAATATCTATCAGAGATAACTTTTCGGATGGAACAATCAACTTGGAAGGCATCGAATATCCAGTTCCGGATTTCCTTACCGTCTGCGCATTGCACATTATGTTGGCGAGTTCTCCGACAATACTTGAGTTGAACGTCGCCAATGCCAGAAATACTTCCCATACATTAACGGCGACTTCGCCCACAATCACATTCCAGATTGGAATTCCAGCATCGGCAAGAAATTATCAATCTGCCAGTGCATGTACGATTGGTTATCATTTTATAGTAGTTCCGAATAATTCCGCACATTCGCAACCAACAAGTCAAACCTACATAGATGAACGTCTTGCCGGAAATGGTGAGGCCATGCCGATAGTATCCACAATCGGCCAATCAGTTTCCTCATTGACGGATTTTGGAGAGCATTGATGACAGTCAAACAGGCAGTTAAAGAAAATAAAATGATTTCAATTATCCTCGGTGTATTGGCCACCGGACTTATGGCGTGGGCCGTTTGGGTCACAGATGCTTCTTATGCGATACATTATGGAAATCATTTGGTAACCTCCAATGAGCAGATATCCATCCAGAAATCAGAATATGAGATAAAAAGTATTGCAGACGAGATTTCTTCGCTTCAGGCAAGGGATATAATATTGGCAGATGAACTCAAACAACAACGTGACATGATCCACAATAATCACCAAGAGATTCTGAAAATATTACTAAATATTCAAAAGAAAATGCAATGAGGGACCGTGTATTTATGAATCGGAAAAGAAGGAGTGTTAAATGCGTTATGCCAAGAGCATCACCTTAATCATCTTATTACTGTCTATAGTGAGTCTGGGAATCGCGGGAGATATTCCTGCACCTTTCGATAAAATTCTTGCCATAGCGAAAGATGTTCCCATTAATGAGTATGGCACATATAGTATACAATCCGACAAAACCGAAAATGGTCTAAATATTTCCATTATGATTGTATATGTACCAGTTGGTCGCCCCAATCCACACCAAATATTTATTTTAAAGATCATTAATGACGAATTAAATCTTTCCGCAGGTTATCTCCTGGATAGTCAAAAATATTTTAAGGTAATTTTTACTCCATTTGGTCCTGCGATAGTATATGTAGATTCTGTTGAGGTACAAAAAATAGCTAACAAACTATTGGCAGAATATGAAAAATCTTTAATATGACAAATCTCCAGAAAGAATTACTGGCTTAGATTCGTAATGCTGTCACGATGATGTCGGCAGAAATAAGACTTCTTGCCAAAGGGAAGAGGAAAGAACCGCAAGTATTAGTGATTCTTACCAAAGAGATTCTAAGGGCTGAAGCATGCTTCAAAATACTAGAAAAGAACGGATTATAGATCCGGACAAGTGGACTCAAATTTCCAAACATCTCATCTGGCGCTGTTCCAAATGTGGCAAGAAACATGCGATTAAATTCAAGGTTGAAAATAATGAGATATTCATAAGGGCATGGAATCTATGACCGAATCTCTTGAGGAAATGATCATCCGTCACGAGGGTTTTATCCCCCATGCCTATCAGGATTCATTGGGTTACTGGACAATCGGCATCGGTCGGCTGATTGATAAACGAAAAGCTGGAGGAATCACAAAAGAGGAGGCTATATTTCTTCTAGGGAATGATCTAGATAAATGCCGTCTTGATCTCGACGGGAAATTGCCTTGGTGGAAAAATCTTACACCTGAACGACAGATGGTTCTTATGGATATGACTTTCAATTTGGGCATCAATGGCCTATTAGGATTCAAAAATACATTGAAACTAATTGAAGACGGTAAATATAAAGAAGCGGCAAAAGCAATGCTTCAAAGTCATTGGGCATCCCAGGTCGGAAATAGGGCAATCGAACTTTCTAGTATGATGGAAGGTTGAGATGCAAACTATATGGATAGTAGGAGGCATTACATTATTGTTGCTTATTTTTATAGCAATCTATCTTATACGATGGATGTTTAAAAATCCACATTAAGGAGGTGATTTGAATGAATAGATTTTGGAAATTCTTTTCTCGTGATCCAAAAACAAGTATTTCGGCCTTAGTTTCAGCGGTAGCACAGATTCTAAAATATTCCAAACTGATAGATTTACCGCCAGAACTGCTTGATGCCATTACCATGTTAGGAATAATTCTAATAGGCATCTTTGCAGCGGATTCCATTGCGAATGGACAGACTAAATAGGTCAAATGTACTTAATTTTAGATCAGGAGGTCTTATGAAAATCACATTGATTTTGGCATTATGTCTTTTGCCGACATTGGTGTTTGCATCACCATTTCTTGTCTGTGATCCGCAAATAGGAGTAACATATTATAAATTAACGGGACCATTATGGGTTACTGGCATAGTTCAGGCCCAGGCAGATGGAAGCATTAATATGGATGTGTCGGTGGCCATCATTAGAAATAATCCCCTGACGGTTGCGGCCTGCAAAGATGATCCATTATGGGGGGAAATGTGCAGCAATGCCGTCCCTTTCGCTTTTACAAGGCCTGCATCCCCCGTTGGGCCTGTTGGTATTGGTTTAAAAAAGTAAAATAATTCAAGGAGGTACTTATGCGAAAGTTTAGAATTATTGGGATTTCATTACTTGCAGTACTGTTTTTGGTGTCCTGCGCAAACTTTCAGATCAAAAAAGAGTTGACACCTGACGAGACTGCAAGGATCGCCATCAATGCCGTAGTCGAGGAAACGACGGACTTGCTGATTCAATGCAGACAATATGCGACCGTTGATCCGGTATTCAAGGAAACATTCAAGATCAAACTCATCCCCATCTTTGAGGAAACAACAAGAACCATCGACACATTTTTAATGATGTTGGCCCAAGGACAAGTGGATAAAATTGATGTTAATAGTGTGAGAACACTTCTAAGACAG
>CAZKZX010000204.1:0-3606 GCA_964557335.1 uncultured Methanomicrobia archaeon
TTTACAGTTCGATGTATAGCGTCTCTTTCTCCGCTAACACCACGATGTCGGAAATCAAGATATTCCAGCGCTTAAAATAAGCGGTGCCGTTTTTTACCTCTCGCCCCGGTTTACACGGGGCTGTTCAGGGGGTAAAATAGATAATATCCACGGGCGGTTAGCTCAGTGGTTGGAGCGCCTGCTTCACACGCAGGAGGTCACAGGTTCAAGTCCTGTACCGCCCATTTCGTCAGCAGTTTCTGAAGTCATCGGTGCTACACCGGCTATTTCTGGACGCTTACCCGATTCAGCTGAGGATATCCCAGCGGGCTCAGGGCGTAGCCCTTGACATAAGGTTTGACCAACACATAGGCCCGGCCGAAGGAGAGCGGTAGTACGGCGGCATCCTGAAGGGTAATTTGCTCCGCTTGCTGGTACATCTGCAATCGGGTATTCGGGTCCTGTTCCACCGCAGCCCTGTCTAACAAATAGTCTAATTGCGGGTTGCTGTAGCCACCGAAGTTGTTTTGCTGTCCGCTGTGGAACAGTATGTCCAGAAAGTCCTGGGGGTCAGGGTAATCGGCAATCCAGCTACTGTCGAATATCTGGTTCGCCTCCTGTTTAAGTGAATAAAGGAAATTTTCCGTCTCCAGCTGCCTCACCGTCACTTCAACACCAAGATTCTGCCGCCATTGCTCGATAACACCTCCCAGAACGCCGGAGATATCACCGCCATAGCCATAAGTAGTCAGGACGATGGGAGGTAACTTGGACACGTCGCCGTATTTGGTAGCTCGTATGAGTTCTTTAGCCTTCTGAGGGTCATATGATAGTCCCGTCATGTTGGCGCTGTATCCAGGCATATCCAGCGGCAGGATTCCATTGGCGGTGGTAACCGCGTTCATCGCCGCCAGCGTAGTGATTTTCTCCTTATCTACGGCATGACAAAAGGCCTGGCGAACTTTTGCATCGTCGAAGGGTGGCGTCGAAGCATTAAAACCGAGGTAATAAAAGCTAAATTCCGGGTATATGTTTAATTCCTTGGACGCCACGTTTTTCGGGTCAGTGGCCAGCCCTAGAAAATTGGCGCTGATAAAAGCCACGTCAATAGTCCCCTGCTGGTATAGTTGTATCGGGCTGCCCGCCAGGAGATGGAACACGACCTGACTCAATAGCGCCCTATCGCCATAGTAGTTATCATTTCGCTTTAGCACCAGTTGCTGGCCTGCCTGCCATTGTTGCAGCTTGAAAGGTCCGGTGCCATTAGGGTGTTGCCACCACTGGCCCCCCGATTCCACATTTGCCCGGTCGACGACAAAGGCGGTGGGAAAAGCCATCTTTTCAAGGAAATACGGTTTCGGGGCATCAATCGTGACCCGAAGGGTGTAATCGTCGATGACTTTAATGCCGCTCAATGATGATGCTTTTCCGAAGAGCATGTCCGCCGCGCCCATAATGTCGTTGAGGTAAGTCCCGGCGGTAGTCGACCGAGTCGCCGGATTCAGCGCCCGTTCCCAGGAATACTTGAAATCACCGGCGGTAACCTGCCTCCCATCGTGGAACTTCACATCGTGACGGAGATGGAAGGTGAATATTGTGCCATCGGTGCTCCGGTCCCAGGTTTGAGCGATATCGCCGGTCACCTGAAGATTATTATCCAGGCGCATCAATCCGCTAAAAATCTGGAGTATATAGGCGCCGGACCCCGCTTCGGCTGCCAGCGCGGGGTCCAGGGTGATAGGCCCGTCATCCGTCAGGTTGAGCGTGCCTTGGCCACCGGCCTGGACTGTTTGCGAAGAAGTACCGCCTAAACAGGATGTGGCTACCGCAACCAGCAATATAAGGCTAAATACCAGAATAGCCAGCTTAGGATATTTTTTCTTAAAATGTGGAAGGTATTTCAAGGTGACCTCCGGTTAACCATATAGTGTCATTACATGACGCCCGCCAGGACCGGCTCTATCCGGGGGAGGAAGGCTGCCGTCTTAACGCCAATGCTCTGGAGCCATAATTTGTTCAGGCCGTCCTGGTTAAAACCGTAGACCTTTTTAAGTGCATCATCGTAGCCGCTCCCCTGGTGGAACACATTCAATAGCTGGAGCATCTTATCTTTACCGTAAGTCTTTATCAGGTAGGATACGATACTATGGCTCTCGGCGTAAGATATATAGGCCTCTTCGGCAATCGCCGAAAACGGACTTGAAAGCGTCCGGACAGAAATCAGCTTGTTTTGCTGGATAGCTGTATTCAACCAGTTCGAGTCCTGTTCGTCTTGAATATACGTCGCCAGACCTTCATCCAGCCAGGTAGGCAATCCCGCCCCGTAGCTGTTGAAGACCAGATGCCCGGTAACCCAGTGGGTCAGTTCATGGGGAACGGCGCCCTGTCCGTAGCTCAACTGGCTTGTCGGGACGCCGATGGCAATAACGTCATACCCCTCGAAAGTGACGCCGCCTTCCCACTGCTGAGGGAAAAGCTGGGAGCTTTGCATATCCTGCGCGCTGGCATAAATATAAATACGGACCTGTCCCTGGGGCTCGGCGCCGATGTCCTGGGCGATTTTCCGCATCCCCTGCTGGGCAGATGTCATCAGCGCGTCGGCAAACGACCGGTTCCCGTTATACCAGAGCAGCGTAACCGGCCCGCTCGTGACGGACTGCCATTTGTATTGATTATCGTCAAACGAGACCGTGGCCGGGCTGGTCTCTGAAGTTTTATTAGCTGCATCTTGAGCAGTCCACCAGTACTTTACCCGGGTGCCCGGCGGCAGGCCGCCGCTCTTTCTCATGTCCCAGGACCATTGAGTATTTACTGATTGGGCGGGACTGAACTGCGCCCAGCCCTCGCTGACGACGTTAGCAAATTCCTGGTGGTCTACCACGTAATTTAACCGGAGCCTGGTGATGTTAACATCGCTCTGGGCTTTCACGCCGAACGTTATTGAGGCCGGAAATGAGACCTGGACGGAGCTGCTCAACACGATTGCGGATGCAGAGGACGTGGCCGAAGGCGAGGCGGCCAGAAACGGGGCGATGGTCATTAACGCCAGCAGCAAAACTACCAGGGCTTTTTTCTCAAATGACAGAGAACGTTTTGTTTGTTTTCTCCTCAAATCAATAGCCACAAACTCGCACCTCAACCTTGTATTTTAAGCTTTCTCGCCAATACCTCAAACCAGAGAAGAACCTGCTATAAAATCAACAGCCTATTTTCGCACATTGAAAATTGCATTGTTATATAATCTTCAGAAAAAAGATTACATTCTTATGCCATTTATGTTATGATGCGCCCCGGGGGCATATTCAAGGGCCGGGCAGATACCGGCCCACTTGCGTAAAATAGTTCAAATGCCTTCTTGATTGGAATTGGAAATGTCATGGTTTTGTAATAGTTTAAACCATAGTTTTATGACTTTTACACAGGATGTGGGCTATTATTCTTAAATGGGCGGTTGCGCCGTAGATAACCATCGAAATCTTTATTTACGCTCGTGTATGGGAGAGAGCAGAATGAAAATAAAGGCTATGAAAGTTAGCTGCGCAATTATCCTGGTGTTGCTGATGATGTCGGCGCCAATAATTTCTGGTGAAGGTCCGGCTCCGGTTCTGGCAGCCAGTCCTGCTATCA
>CAZKZX010000205.1:0-3589 GCA_964557335.1 uncultured Methanomicrobia archaeon
GCAAACACGTTCTCTATGGGAATTGTCGGAACGTTTACCGGGTTCGCAACGTGGGTGTTGTTGCGGAAGCTTAAGGTCAACATCTTTTGGGCAGCGGGTCTAGCGGGAGCAGTCGGAAGTATGTTGACATATGTTACCACAGCATTTGAGCTTGCTGCATCGCTGCATCCCGAAGCGTTACTTCATTATTGGGCTATCTTTGCGATGGGATTTATACCAACACAGGTTCCACTTACTATCATCGAGTTCGTGTTTACGGGATTAGTGGTCCGATACGTCGCTGAAGTGCGGCCTGAAATGATGAAGCTCAACCGCACAGTTTTCACACCTACAGGGAGAGAATGAGGTGGGTTACCGTGGATAGATTCGATAAAAATGCTTTAATATCGTGTGCAATCCTTGTCATACTTATCGTCACCTTCTCGTATATCGCAACTAATCTCCTCGGTCAAAGAGACTTACCAGGCACTGATGGAGTAGTCGAGGACCAAGCAGCTACTAGTGGGACAAAAACACCTACGCACGTCATATCTCTCGATGAAACTGGTGAATATGTCGGATTCACAATCCTGAGCTTGGTGGGTGGCTTCGCAGTGGGATACTGCTCTGTGGATGCATTTTATGAAAGAGGCAAGGCAGATGGATAGTGTAATATCTGGAGATGCGTTGTCGGGGCTGCTTGTAACCGTCGGGTTTTTTATTGCACTTATTGTGGGGCGGCGCGTTAGATTGAGACAGGTGAGTATGAGACGTAAAAGCTGAGAATCTTGCAGCGGAAGGCACGTACCGTGTGCTGAAGCACGCTATGTTGTGTTGCTTACTCTAGAGTAAAAATGACACTTAGTCAAAAGATAAAGTACAAAGTTCTTGAATGGGAAGCGGCGAATATAAGAGGCGAACAGCACAACGGACATGGCACCAGCGCATTCAGAGACATTGATGTTAGGGTCCTGCTAGTGGTGGCTTTTATTACCGTGGTGGTACTTGCCGTAGCAAAGCGATGGTATGTGCCATGTGCTCTTTTCGTAGCAATATTTTTTGTCACTTTGCGCTCTACTCCCTCACGTAAATCGTACGTAACAAAGTTGGCGTATCCCTTTCTCGTGGCTACATTCATTTTTGTCATCCAGTCTTACACGTACGGATCGACGGAGGTTCTTGCTGTGCCATTCCCAGCATATGCTGAGGGCATCGCCTCGGGGTGGCTGATATTCAACCGAGTTCTTGCGTCAGTGTCAATTTTGCTCCTCCTGGTAGAATCGACCTCGCCAACGAAACTGATTGAATCCCTTGCGTGGTTTAAGGTCCCAGTTGAAATAAGAACTATGATGTCGCTCATGGCTCGCTACACCTCGGTGCTTGCGGAAGAGTTCGCGACAATGTTTAATGCTCAAAAGTCGAGATTAGGGTATTCTGCGACGTTAAATTGGATAAAAAAACTGAGGAATGTTGCTATCATCGGAGGGGCATTGCTCGTGCGATCTTATGACAAATCGAATAAAGTCGTTATGAGTATGACGGCTCGGGGCTATACACCGACTGCTGACGTAGTCTGTACGTTTGCACGATTCAGTCGGAGGGACTACACCTTCGCAGCATTATCTCTCGTGTTTATTGTGAGTATCGCGGTGATAGGGGTGGTATAATGGGGTCAGCTATAGAGTTTAATAACGTCGTATTCGCATACAATGACGGTACAGTTGCCTTGGATGGCATAAACCTTAAAATTGAAAAATACAAAAAGGTAGTGCTTTTAGGGGAGAACGGAAGTGGAAAGACAACCTTGCTTCTGCACCTAAACGGTCTCCTTAAACCCATCAGCGGTGACGTAGCTATCCTCGGGAAATCGGTCAATGCTGCAAATATCGATTTCGTGAGAACTAAAGTCGGAATGATTTTCCAGAATCCCGATGACCAGTTATTTGCACCGACTGTGTACCAGGATGTAGCTTTTGGGCCTAGAAATCTTGGCATAGATGAGCTCCGTATAAAGGAACGAGTGGAGGAGATTCTCGACCTACTCAACATCTCACATCTACGAAACAGATCCCCTGGTGCTCTCAGCAGCGGAGAGAAACGGAGGGTTGCCTTGGCAGGCATCTTGGTGATGGATGCTGAAATTATCGCCCTTGACGAACCACATTCAGGACTTGACCCACTCGGATGTCTTGAGTTTAACGACCTTCTGGACGAACTTTACTCCAAGGGTCGAACAATTGTTGTTGCCACACACGACGTCGAGTTTGCCGCTTCATGGGCTGACGAACTTATCATTATGCAGAAGGGCAAAGTCGTTGGGTATGGAAGTCCTGAAGATGTGTTTTCAAATGTGGACATGGTGCGCTGTTCAAATCTCAAATTACCTTCATTTTTGTCAGTGTATAACGAATTGCAGTCCAGAAACTTCGTCTTTAAAGGGGGGGAGGTGCCATTGGATTTAATGGATCTCGTACAGAAAGTTGAAGCGCCTTACATTAAATTTCTCGCAAATTCGAAGGGATTACAAAAAGGAGCACACATTGCACTTGATTATTCAGGAGATTCATGGATCTTTTCATCAGAAGGGGGAGGTTATGGAGAAGTCCTTACACACAATGATAGTGTAACAGTATTCGAGTTGCACGGTGATAGTGTTCTAAAGAAAGGCGATATTACTATCTTTAAGGTGCATGATAACGAACGATATGATAAACGCGTCGCCGAACGTGCTAAACTGTTAATCAATCATAACAGGCAAACAAAAATTGGTGCGATGGGAACAAATGCTAAGTTATTGGCGAAGTATCATGCAATCCCACTTGATTTTGGGGTAGATGTCATCAACAAGTCGATTTCCTATGCGTCGCGGGGTAAAGACGTTATCGTGCTCGCGTCGGGCAACATGGCTGAACATGCTGGCAGGAAAATATATAAGATACGTCCCGATCTATTTTTTTATTACGTCAATATCAAGGATGAAGAAGACGAGTAAAATCGAAGGTATGTACAAACGATTTAATGTATATGTTTTTATTTGGGTCTAGCCGCAAATAAAGTTTATTCATCTTCATCTCTCGAAATGCTTAAAGCTCTAAAGTTAAATGTAACGCCCACTATACCGTGTCTATTCTGTCGCCGAACGCTACGATATTGTCAATTTGAAGCAAGTTGTAGGTAACATTCTCTGTCGACGTCGAGCTGCCAGATTTTCTATATTCTACGTATGTTGTGGGCTTATGACCAGCTACGCGCTCATACGCGCCCCCATTTTCATATTCAGTATCAAGTAGCGCATACGTTACACTTTTATTTTTCATGAACGCCGACGCATCGTCAACGGTCTTAAACTGTAATAGAGTCATATTATACGAGCTGTGTAATGAGGCGTTTGAGAGTTCATACTGAATTTTTACTACTCCGCCTCCCCATTGTGGAGTCCATGTTTGCAGAGTCGTATTTTGTTCAGCTGCCTTCTGAGCAATATCATCGTGGTAGGCATCGACAAAAGCTCTTAAAAAACGGGATTGGCCTTGGCTTGTGCTTTTGTTGTTAGTAGAAGGCGATGTATTAGTTGTTGTGTTAGTTGTACAACCAGCTACAATGACCACAG
>CAZKZX010000206.1:0-3584 GCA_964557335.1 uncultured Methanomicrobia archaeon
CAAGGCTGCTGTCGATAAGACTGTTAACAAGATGCCCATTGATATAAAACTGGAGGTCTGAACCTTCTGCAACCACTTTCAATGTGTTCCACTGCGTTGGGGGATTTATGTAACTGGAGTAAGTCCAGCTCACAAGAGTAGTGAAGGACCCTGAGACCTGTTTAAAGATGAAATAAGAATCCTCGTCGAGGCCGAACGCATAGGCTGAACCGGTGGTTGCCGGTAATCTTTCAAAATCACCAGTGGCTCGGAACAACAGATAGGCAGCATATCCGCTTGATGTGTCTCTCTTGTGTTTCACTTCAACTGTGAAATTATCATATTCTTCCCCGGAATACGTTGCCACCATAGATTCGCTGCTTGCAGGCGAGGCTTTGTAAGCCTTATACTGGCCGCCGGTAACCTGCCAGTCAGCATCGATGTCTTCCTGCCAGTCCTGCGCCAAGCCGTCGTTGAAATCTTCAAAATATCCGCCGCCGAGGATAATATCCGTGACAACAAGTTCGTGGGTCGGGTCGGTGTTGGTTATAGTAATATGCTCGGTTCGCGACAGGCCGATGAAGACCTCGCCGAAGGGCATATTCAAATCGTCAGGAGGCGGAATCGAGTCGGTTACTTCAATCTCGCCTGGAGGACCAATGGTGGTAAAAGACCAGACCGGCCCGGCGGTCTGACCTGCTGCATTTTTTGCAACAACCTCCCAGTAATAATTCGTATCATAGGCCAGAGGATAGGGCACCGGCTCGCAATGGGTGGTAGTTAAGTCGCTGTGGATTAAAGTTACAGGCGGATTAACCGTATCAAAGTAAACATCGTAAGTCGCCCTGCCGCCGCATGTAAACAGGACTGCCAAATCGGAATGAAGGCTCGCCTGGTCGCACAAGTATCCCAAGCCGATGATGTCGCTTTTTTGAATTCCCACGGAGGCTCCCGAACCCGCTTCTGCACTCGGATTGGCATATAGCAGTAAGATATCGCCGTTTTCAAGCAGCTGCGCCTGAGCAGTCACAGCGTCGGTCGACGACCCGTAATGCAGGACGTTCTGCCACTGCACGACAAGAATACGATTCGGTGCGCTGCCAACAATCTGGTAATATACATTGTTGACGCCGCTGGGATAGAGGTCGTCCCAGTAAAGTGCGATGAACTGCTGGATAGCGTTTGAACCCGGAATACAAACATTGGCCAATGTCATGTATTGGTTCATGAAATAAACCGCCCCGTTAGAACCCACGGCCACCTGAGTGTAGTCAGTATCGTAGAAGTTAAAATTAAACGGCAGGTTAATGGGGAAGAAATAAGTATCATCGCTGAGATTGAGATTGGTTCCCGTTCCGCTGATCTCTATCCAACTGAAGGATGGTCCACCGGGTTCGTCGCTGTCAATGAACGTATAACCACACGGGTCCGGCCCGCCCTGTCCTTGGGCGTTGACGAAGGTTCTCTCCGGCACCCTTATCTCTTTGACGGAGCGGGACTCTACACCGCTATGGACTCCTGGCTCCACATCCTGCCTGACAGTTGCATTAGCAGCTCTGTTGTTCCATGTTAAGACCTTATAGACCGGCACATCGGTGGCGCCATTGCATGGATCCGGATTTGCTGGTTGCGGCGGAAGTATTACGACATTCAAATTAACGGCCCGCACCTGCTCGACGCTGGACATTAGGTTTGTGAATGTTACGGCTGCACTATAGCTGCCGATAGCAAGAACATTGGCGTCGGCATTAATCGAAACAGACACCACGGTGTTCTGGTCCGGCAGTAATGTACCGGCATTAGGTGCCACATCCAGCCAGGGCACATTTGTTTCCGCGGTCCAGTCAAGGGAGTTGGGACCTGCATTGGTAAGAGTATAGTCTTTGCTGGAAGGTGTGAAAGGACCACCCTCGTTGCCTAAGGAAATAAATCCTTCCAGGGGGGCAACAGTGAGGTCGTCCAGAACGACGTAGTAGATTGTGCCGTTCCACTGGCGAGGATAGAAAGTGCTGCCGCTAAAAGCCGGACTGCTCTTGCCGCAGTTAGTAGTCAGGCTCATCTGGGCGTTGGAAAAAACCGTGGGGCCTCCATTTGTGTAATATATACCGCCGGAGACGGCATTCACATAGAGGCCATAGACCTGGCCGGGCTGAAGCGTCAGACCGCCAATGTTAACCGGAGTTGGAGTATCAGTTCCGTTGCTTATCACGTTGTTGTCTGTCCCCATGAGTATCCAGCCATCTGGACTGTTTTCGTGTCCGAAACAAGTCCCTATGCGATAGTAAATTTCGATAGTATTAATGCTTCCAGGATTGGAAATGTTTATTTCAAACCGAGTAATGGTCAATGCTTTATTTACCTCCAGGTCGAACATATTGCCTGAGGCTCCGTTGTTTGAAGCGAAAAGCGTCGTAAGAGACAATTCCTCGCTGAAGGTTACGGGTGAACCGTATCTGCTTTGGTCAGAATAGTCTTTCGGTCCTTGTGAATATGCTTGCAGCCGTTTCCCTGCCGCCGGCTCATCCCGCGTGGGAGAGCCAAAAGCCCGGTTTCCCTCCGTACTCCAGCCGGGGTTTGTATCTAACGGGAAATATACAATTTGTTCAGCCTGAATGTGTGATACGGCAGCGAAGCCGAACGTGACAAACGTCAATAATGCCAGAGTGAGAAACTGCGGGAATTTGTGTAACTTTTTCACAACTTGTCCTCCTCTTAATAATATGGATATTTTTCCTGTTCTCCAAGTAATTTGTTAGTATACGAGTCCGTTTCAAATAGTCAAGTATTTTTTGGCCATTTTTTAGGATAGCCAAGGAACCCAGCTTTAGAATTGTTCTGCCTGACATTTCCCATATACTACTCTGCGTAGTATGCTGCGTAGCACGAGTTAAACGCTTGGCTACAGGCTACACAACCAATCCTTCCAATTCCACAACAATATCAAAATCTTCCTCGAATTGCAAAGAGTCTCAAGCCATTTTACACCTGTTTTCTTGCCAAAGCCACCCAAAATCCCAATCACTGCTCTTAAAAGCTGTTTTGCCCTGGTTTCTTCGTAGCTTTAGCGAAGTAGAATAGCGAAGCAGGACTACCTTCTGCCTTTTTTCACTTCCCTGCCCGCTAAACGCTGTACGCTAACCGATGTCTTCTGCCTTTCGCTCCTGTTGTTTTTTGAACTCAGCGAGCTTTTCAGCAAGGCCTTTATCAGACAGAGCTAAAATTTGAACCGCCAATATAGCTGCGTTTTTTGCGCCTGCTTTTCCAATCGCTACCGTTGCCACCGGCACCCCCGGCGGCATCTGCACCGTGCTCAAAAGTGCGTCAATCCCCTCCAGCCCTGAGCTTGAAATCAGCGGCACGCCAATAACCGGCAGCATCGTTCGGCTCGCTAAGGCGCCTGCCAGATGTGCCGCCATACCCGCCGCCGCAATTATCACCTTTACCCCATTTTGGGCGGCATTTCCCGCAAATTCGGCCGCTATCTGCGGCGTCCGATGCGCCGAAATCACCCGCACCGCCGGCTTAATGCCAAATTTGCCTAACTGCTCAATGCAACTGCGCATCACGTCCATATCACTGTCGGAACCCATTACCACCGCCACAGC
>CAZKZX010000207.1:0-3577 GCA_964557335.1 uncultured Methanomicrobia archaeon
GATTGAATGCGAAGGGTGTGTTCTTTAACCTAAATCGAAAAGAATTTTGTTCACTTGTTCTTATGTGCCTCTCTAAATTTAAGAATGTTAGGCTCTGGTAAAAAATCTTCAGATTATAGCTTTTATATCATTTTTTACAACTTGCTCCAACGATATTCATTGTGGAGGATTCATGAGTAAATAATTCCACCTCTTTTACGACAGCACAATCTGATTAGTTCCCGTTTCAACTTTGTTTAAGCATAGTCGATAGGTACAGCCAATGCGATATCATAATGATAGTTATGAAATTTAAACACTAGTCATTCAATATTAATGGCTAAAACTGACTTATTGTGTTTTATCTCACATCATGTACACGCTGCGTTATTATATGGCCAACGGAAAAAGTAGACACTCTCCTGTTGAATTCGTAGGTAAAGTTCATTTTGACTTCTTACCATCTTCGTCTAGGGTCAGTACGTATATCCACTATAGACGGCTTATCAGAAGAAAGCGCCTGCTTCAAGGTATCACGAAGTTCATTTGGATGTTCTACTTTGAACCCCAGCCCTCCACAACATTCTGCATATTTTGCAAAGTCAATAGGAGTCAGATCCGTTGCAAAATGCGGGAATCCCCCTTCATCTTGCTCGTATTCAATCATGTTTATCTTTCCATTGTTTAGCAGAACGACTGTGATAGGAAGATCATTACCAACAGCTGTAGCGAAGTCTCCCATTACCATCGTAAACCCGCCATCTCCCGTTGTGCAAACAACTTGTCTGTCTGGATATGCCAATTTGGCTGACAGAGCAGCGGGCAAGCCGAATCCCATAGAACCGACATAGCCCGATATCAGTATCGTTTGATGCGTTACTACGAAATTTCTAGCGAACCAGAGCGTGTTATCTCCTATGTCGTTAGAGATGATAGCATTAGGCGCTACCACATCCTGAAGGGCCTTCATTATTTGGGGACCTCTAACTGGGGCTGCATAAGACTGAATTTCTTTCTGTTTCTTATCCTCCCATTGCTTCTTAATAGCAGCCACATGCTCAAGATATTCTTCATTTCGTATTTCCGGTAATTTCTTGAGTAATTCAGGTAAGATTACGGAACTGTCGCCCAAAAGCCCTACATGAATTGGATACCGTCTGCCTATCATCTTTGGGTCGTTATCTACTTGCACAGTCTTTATGTAAGATGGAAGCGAGGTATGCTCAGAGAACGATGACCCGATGACGAGAAGAAGGTCTGCGCTGTAAACAACTCGTTTCGATGCGTCGGTACCGATGGTACCAATTACCCCCAAAGCTAAGTCTTGATCTTCTGGAATCAGTCCCTTGGCTTTATACGTTGTTGCAATGGGTGCTCCGATTTTCTCAGCAATTTCGAGTATGGCATTCTGTTGTTCCCGCGCTCCGTAACCTGCAATAATCACCGGATTTTTAGCCGACGCAATTGTTCTAACTGCTGCATCAATGTTTTCCTGGTGCGGCATCGACCTTCTGTCAGGAATCCTGCCGTCTTTAGTCATTATTTTCACATTAGAAGGCATCTGCATGCTTTGGACGTTCATTGGTACGCCCAGGTGCGATACACTCCCATCAACTACCGCGTATTTCATTGCAAGGACCATCAATTCTACGGCCTGCTCGGGCGAGTCAATGACGTGATTGAAATCGGAGACAGACTCAAACAGTGCGTGTTGATCAATCTCTTGGAATGCTCCCGTTCCGACAAATTGGAGACCGACCTGTCCGGTAAGTGCAAGTACCGGCGCCCGGTCCATTTTTGCGTCATAGAGCCCAGTAATAAGATTAGTCGCTCCTGGTCCAGCG
Source organism: uncultured Methanomicrobia archaeon (assembly GCA_964557335.1). Classification (GTDB taxonomy): domain Archaea; phylum Halobacteriota; class Bog-38; order Methanoflorentales; family Methanoflorentaceae; genus DASPRZ01. The sequence continues at coordinate 1,824 of CAZKZX010000207.1, forward strand.
ATGGTGAGGCAGACACCTATATCCCCCGTCAGCTTAGCGTAGGCCGAAGCCATAAAGGCTGCTACTTCTTCGTGCCTCACGAGTATGAACTTGATCTTATCGCTCCGTCTAATTGCATCTACGATTGCAAGTTGAGTCATGCCTGGAATACCATAGACGTATTTCACTCCCCACGCTGCGAGCTGCTGCACAATTATATCAGCTACTGTTTGTATTTGTTCTGCAGCCGTCTGCATATCAACCCCTTCATAAGAAATAGTCTTCGACGCCTTGCATTTCCACCGACATACAGAAATTTACAGACTCACAAGTCGGGCAAATTTCAGAAGGATCTCATGATGACTATAGACACTTGATTGCAATGGAAATAGCATCTCAAATCCTACACTCAACCCTCGCTATTTAAACCTTTTACACATAAAAGTGATAGATTTATAACGTAGCGTGGGTTTATCGCGAAGCATTATTAAGAGAAGTAATCATTCTAATTTTCTCAACTCGGAGTCGAAGTGATGTGACCTTTGTGTGGGAATTTACTTATGGCGAGTTTTTCACACAAACTACAAGTATGTAAAACGTGCAGCAATAGTAGCCAGAACTGGATTAATTTAAAAAAAATACACAAATTTGTTGGCATTTCTTACACAAAATTTGTGTCTGTTAAGAAATAATACTTAAGTCCTACCTTAACGTCGTTTAATAACTTCTAAATGACTTTTAAAAATCCATTGAGCTTCTATACTGCGGCGGTAACACTCTAAATTTAAAGTGAGATATATGCGAATCATTCATCAAGCACAACTCAGTATCAGCAAATTAGGGGTTAGTGGGTATTTACGTGGTGGATCTAGTATTAGTTTGTTAGGGCGCGCTTAGATCAAATGAATTACAGTTAGAGAATTTCTGGATATTTTACGCCTGAAAGTTCGCCTGCGCCTTTGGTTAATGCAACTAAATCGTGTTTATCAAGCTTGTGAATGTCGTCCTTACCGACTGCTCTCGCAATATTTGCCATTTCACGCGTTGAGGTTTGTATAAAGTTAGTAAGTCTTCTGGCACCTTCGTCGACGTTAAACCTTTGTAACAAAGTTGGATCTTGTGTAGTCGTTCCAGTAGGGCATTGATTTGTTTCACATATTTTATAATATTCACACGACATTGCCCACAACGCAGCTGTTCCGATGTACACGGCATCAGCACCAAGTGCTAGACACTTAGCAAAATCTCCGGATGTTCTAAGCCTTCCCGCAGCTATAAGTTGAACTTTGTTCCTGTATCCTACTTCTGAGAGATACCTGTGAACTCTCGGAAGGAAGTTGATGATCGGGATCCCAAAGTTGTCCCGTATATGCATTGGTGGAGCACCGCTGCCACCGCCAAATCCATCCGCCACTACATAATCTGGCTCTGCAAACATTATTACGTCGAGATCTTTTTCCACGTGGCCCGATGTGAACTTTATACCGATGGGCTTTTTTCCGGTGATGTCCCGCAGCCACGAGATCTTGTCTTTTAAGTCATCAGGGCTATTTATATCCAAGTGCCTTGCTGGGCTCTCAGCATCGGTTCCGGCGGGTACCCCTCTTGCTTCAGCAATAGGCTCTGTGACTTTGTGTCCTGGAACTAAGCTCCCTGTCGCAGGGTAGGCGGATTGGCTGATTCTAAACTCAATCATGTCAGCCTGCTTTAAACGTTCTTCCCAGACTCCAAATCTTCCACTCGCGTATTGCAGTGTGAGATATTTTGCAGCTTTG
>CAZKZX010000208.1:0-3570 GCA_964557335.1 uncultured Methanomicrobia archaeon
ACTCTAAGTCTCATAATTTACTAGCTTATAGTATTGATAAATTAATACCTTTCCATTTTAGCTATTGAAACTGATTTGACTGCAAAAAAATGTTGCCGATTAACCATAAGGACGAGCGAGTTTGACCACTATTACGATACGGTGCCAATGTTTTAAGAAAATAAATTTTAACCTAAATGTCGATCTGTGTAACTGCATAGGTAATATTTTTCAACTGGAGCAGCCCATGTTATGGTTATGGAAAGCAAAGAGCCTCTTGATCTCGAGATAATGGAATTCGAAATTGATAGAGCTATTTTGACGAAGCTTGATGAACTAATTGCAAAGGGCAAATACATGTCACGAGAGCAAGCTATGAATGATGCGCTGGCAGATACTGTATCACGACATAAAAACATGGTACACGAAAGACCGTCGGTCATTAAAGTGGATGTTAGGATCCCAGCCGACCTTAAAGCTCAAGTTGATGAGCTCATCAACTTGAAAATTTTTCCGGATTTCAATGATCTTATGGAAAAATCACTGAAAAAGCTTATGGAAGAGTAAAATTTAACGTCATTCTCACCAAAGACTGTGATTGATCTCTTTGCGCTAACGCCGCAGAGAGAAAAACGTCTGCTTAAAACTACCTTAAGTTTTTAATAATAGTTTAATTGCCCGCTCTTTGATCTACAGCGAGCTGAACGTGATTTTGCTTTAACTAGGACTTATTTATCATTTTTTGGGGCAGGTAGCTGTTTCAAAATTGCCCGAGCTACTACCACTGTAAGCGTCAATTATGGTTGCGGTCACGAGCCACATTGATCGTATATGACATTTAGTATGTCCGATATAATGCCGGCACAACAACGTTCAATCTAACCTACTTATTTTATTTTAGATTCGTTATCCAGAATTCGACTAAATGGTGCTCAGCTCATTTTTGATTATTCTTAGCTGTAGAACGCTGTTAATTAAGTGGCTTACAAAGACTAATCTCCTTTTTTGAATATGCTCAGAAGTTCCATTGGAATTGGGATGACAATGACTGAATTATTTTCCTCTCCTATCCTGACCATTGCTTGATACAATCTTAGTTGTAGAGCAGTGGGAGATTGCTCAATCTTCTTTGCAGCTTCTAGCAGCTTATCGGCTGCCATAGCCTCTCCTTCTGCGAGCGTTATACGCGCTCTCCGTTCACGCTCAGCTTCGGCTTGTGCAGCCATTGACCTTTTCATCTCTTCGGGGAGTTCGACATCTTTCAACTCGACTGATAAAACGTGAATGCCCCACGGCATCGTGAATTCATCGACGAACTTTCGAATCCGTTCACCGAGTTCATCGCGCTTTGCGAGGACGGTATCAAGTTCAACAGTTCCCACAACGTCTCTCAAACTCGACTGTGCGAGCTGATTTATCGCATAAGAGTAGTTGCTAATTTCAATCACGGCTTTATCTGCTTGTACCACTTTAAAGAAAACTACGGCATTGATCTTCGTAGGGACGTTATCCTTAGTCATCACTTCCTGTCTCGGGACATCTAACGTATTGACTCGCATGTCGATCTTTCTAAGTGTCTGGAAGACAGGCAGTACATACCGCAACCCAGGGGCATAGACAGCACTAAATGCGCCTAGTGTGAACTTAACGCCGCGTTCGTACTGGTAGACCACTCGAAGACCAGTGAGAAAATAGAGCACTACAATGATCAGGATGACGGCTATGGCCAATGCGCTACCTAATTCTATTTGGGCTAACATAACGATCGATCATGATATTTATTCAGTTATAACAAAATAAAGACATCTGTGATCTTAAGCTTTCTTTAAGGAAACAACGAAAAAGTGCGCGTAAAGTAAAAAATAGCACATAAAAAATGATTAGTAAAAAGAGATTAGGTGAGCATCCAATACAGTTTCGTTCTTTTTTAGCCGCCTGATGGACATCTCAGCAAATCTTGGTACCCCCTTTCACGGCCCGGGATGCCCTTCGCGTCAGCCGTGCACTGTTTACAGACTCTGAACTGCGCAAGGTACTTATCAGCTTTCGCGCGTGCTTCATCGAGTTCTTTGCAGGTTGGAGAGCGTCGTTCGGCGAAGTCATGAGCAGGAATAAGTGGCATTATGTTCATCATAATGGCACCACGTTTGCTCGTTTCTCGAGCGATGTCTTCAATCTCAGCGTCATTGATCCCTGGAATGAGGACGGTGTTAACCTTAATAGTCATTCCGAGCTGTGCCGCCATTTCAATACCCTTCAACTGGTTTTCAATAATTAACTGTGCGGCTTCGACACCATCATACTTCTTGCCCTCAAAAAGCACGTACTTATAAATCTGCGCCGCTGTTTCAGGTTTTATGCTGTTAACCGTTACCGTCAGCGCTCGCACGCCAAGATCATACAGCTTCTGAGCGTACTTAGGGAGGTTTATGCCGTTGGTACTGACGCATTTCACAAAGTCCTTAAATTCTTCCGTATCAAGCAGCTCAAACGCCTCAAGCGTTTCAATATTAGCAAGAGGATCTCCTGGCCCTGCGACGCCAACAATTCTGAGCTCTGGCATCTCATCTGCCATCTTTCTCGTGTACTCTAACGCTTCTTGTGGTTTCATCGTGCGCTTAGCCTGTCCTGGCTGGTGCGGCGTCTTTGTAACGCCTCTCCCGCAGAACCTACACCGCGTATTGCACTTTGGCGCAATCGGAAGGTGCAACCGCGCAACCTTATCATGCGCAATTTCATTAAAACAAGGATGCATTTTTGTAATTTCGGCTGGGGTCTCCTTCAACGACTTCCAGCGCTTTTCGGTCGGTATACCCCTTAGAGGGATCCCCATCTCACTATCATTCGTATCTCCGGTCATGTGGTCACCTGACATGGCTTCTATATATTGAGTTGCTTTAATTCAAGAGAGTCCTTAACGATGATCTTTAGAATTATTGTTATATAAACCCACTTAAGCTTTTAAAAAGAGGGTTTTGCGTGCTTTTATGCCATTGTTAATCTTACACGCAAGCTACTTGAGTTAATAGTATATATAAAAATAATAGTATTAAAATATTTTTAGAGTTTCTGCTAGAGCCTCCCAAATGTACAGCGTCTTGCGATAGCCTCACGCGAGTTTGTGGAGAGAGACTCTCCCACGCTTTATTCTCCACCCCATTCTTGCTCCGGAAGCTCGCAGCACTTCTTAAAAGCCTCACGTGCGATTGCGACACCTGGCATCCCAGCAGTTACAACAAGGACTCCGAGCGTTTCCAAAATTTCTTCTTGTGTTGCTCCCATATTCATGGCCGCCTTCATTTGTGACGTTGCGCATGCTTCGCACCCGGTGGCAGAGACTACTGCGAACGCTATTAACCGCTTCATCTTTGCTAACAACTTTCCATCGCTGAGGAGATTCTTATCCATGTTGTAGATTATGTCAAACATCTGGGGATGTGACTCGTACACGAGCTTTAAAAGTTCAGGGGAAAATCCCATGTCATCTCTAAGTTCTTTTAGCTTAATATCTCCAATAGGCATGTTTTATCCTCGACGCGTGTATGTGATTTATCGTATAAAACAGTAGTGACGAAGCTATAGTATCACTAT
>CAZKZX010000209.1:0-3558 GCA_964557335.1 uncultured Methanomicrobia archaeon
GGATTATTATATAAGTAGTTAAATATCCACTCTCTTTTTCTTTTTCTGTCTGGTTCTCATCGATGCCAAAAAATATCTTTTGAAAAACTTTGATATAGGTAGCAAACATCGGCAACGTCAAAATAAGCATTATTGTGCCTAAAATTGGATAGTACCCTCCCTTTTGAAAACTTGCCTGCAAAATCATATATTCACTTAAAAAGCCATTTAGCGGCGGGACACCCGACAGCGCAAGAGCCCCTATAATGAATCCAGCGGCAACTAATGGCATTTTCCGTGCTAGGCCGCTCATGTTGTCGGTATGTCGCTGTTTCGTGGCCATGATAACTGCCCCCACACAGAAAAATATGAGTGTTTTCATCAACATATTGTTGATAATGTGGAAAATCCCTGCTGTTACGGCCGCCGAAGAGCCTATACCGATAGCGAATACTATTATCCCGGCTTGCTCGATAGAGGAGTAAGCGAGTATTTTTTTTAAATCTTTTTGTGTATACGCCATTAAAGCTCCTACGCCTACCGTAATTACAGCAGTGATTGCCACAAAAAAGAGCACTAAGTCAAGTGTTGGGTTCACTGCAAATATCAATCGTATAAGCATAAACGCCGTCGCGGCTTTTACGGTACCCGCTAAGAATGAACTTACAGGTGTAGGGGCTTCACCATAAGAATCAGGAACCCAGGCGTGCAGTGGTACTATCCCAATTTTTGTACCGATTCCCACAAATAGCAACAGGCTTATCAAGTAAGCGGAGCTCGTGGGAAGCGCACCAAGAGCGGTTATGTCTAAAGTACCACTGTTGACAAATAGCAGTATTATTCCCAGCAATGCTAGCGAACTTCCGATGCTATTAAGCGCTATAAACTTCGTAGCCGCCTCTAAGGCTTTGCCCTTGTTGTACGCGACGAGAAATGTGGCTGCAAGTGTACTGATCTCAAAGAATACGTAAAAAGTTGCCAAGTTGTAACTTAAAACAGCTCCTATGGTCGCGCTAATAATTATTAACAGCAATGGATAGTACGTCGGAAGCACGTCTTTAATGTACCCTACGCTGTACCACGTCACAATCGTTCCGACTGCCAAGACGACATAGGCAATGAGGAGCGCTACCGTATCCAATCCGAGTGTATTGGCGACTGAGTTTAGACTGACGAACTCCCCTCGGCCCGTGTACCAATTCACGGTAAACAAAATTAAACTCAGCGTTGGACCCGACACAGCTATGTATGTTGCTATTCGACCTCTCCCGAGGAGATACAGCACTGCACATAGTGCAGCGGCAATCACAGGTATAATGATTGTGTATAGGAGATACATCCTGATTCACTCCACGCCTACCCACGTAACCTCGTGAGTTCTCTCTCATCAACGGTGGCATATTCCTTGAAGTCCAGTAGCGCAATTACTGCAAAAGCCAAGGCAATAAGTACAACAAAAGCCTCTGTAATTAGTGTGAGCGCCGCGGAATTGTAAGCCCACGAGAGGATAAGCGTCCCAATGTTTTCAAGCACAAGTATCCCAAACAAGAATTTGAAGATGCTTGTCTGGGATATAATGATAAGTATCGACATGCCAAAGAGTATAACGAGGAAGTAGCTCTCCAGCAATCGATCCTCGGGGAAAACCCCCCTCATCACGTATGCCGCAACATATGAAAGGGCAATTGTCAGTGCTATTCCGATAAAGGTTGCGACCATCCCTGACCTCGGTTGTGGAAGCTTGATTCGCGACGTGGCTACGACAATTATCACTGGTGGTAAAACTCCCAAAATGGATTTAATCGCTGCGCCAATCGGATCGCTTTCTGTGTATAAAAATGCCGCTATAGTGAGATTCAGTCCAAGAAATGAGATGGCTGAAAGTCTATCACGTAAAATCACAATAAGCGATGTAAATATTATCATTAATATTCCGAATATAATAACCTGATCCATTAGAGCCCTCCAAAGGTCAAAAACACAACGCCGGCAATTATCGTCCAAATAAATATCCAAATTGCGTACCGGACAACGTTCCCGTTGTGTACCTCGCGTAATCTTTTAGACGCAAGTTCTGCGCCCCGTCCGATGTCCGCATAGAAGCTGTCTGGATTCACGGCTTTTAATCGCGCGAAGGGCTGGGTAACTAGAGAGAGAAACTGTTTACCGGATGAGTATTCATACCCCTGGGGGAGTTTTTCTCCCGATCCGAAAAGCTCTCGAGAAGGTGATGCTGCCGTATGTGGCCTCCTAGTAGTGTATTCGTTTAACAATACGCCAGCACCTATCGCAAGAAAAAGCAGGACCGCCGCGAGCGTTGGAGCGAAACTAGATACCCCTGCAATCTCGATGTTGGAGAGAATTGTAATAGATTGTGTCGTGACTGCTCCCGCACCGGGTACTTGCATTATTAGCGAAATGGGGTACTGTGCAAATGCCCCCACAAGTATACATCCCGCTGCCAGTATTACTTGAGCAATCACCATAGTGCGTGGCGCTTCGTGAGCGCTTTTAAGATTTCTTGGAAGCTGTCCATAAAAAACGCTATGAGCAGCTCTGAGTATGTAACCCGCTGAGAGTACGCTGCCAATTAGGACTAGTATTACAAATATCTGTAATCCCGCAACTGACGGGGATATGCTACTTGTGTAAATGAGCCACTTGCTTACAAACCCGCAAAGAGGAGGCACTCCTGCAAGTGCGAGGGCTGCAATCATAAATGAAGCGGCTGTGTACGGCATGCGTTTGGACAATCCCCCAAGTTGGTTAAGGTCTATGGTATTTGCAGCGTGATCAACAGCTCCTGCCCCAAGAAACAGGCAGCATTTAAAGAACGCGTGCGCTAAAAAGTGCATCAGCCCTGCTACAAGTCCGATTGGTCCAAAGCTGAATGCGAGAAACATATACCCGAGATTAGAGATCGTGCTGTACGCGAGCACCTCTTTTAGGTCATTTGACCGTATCGCCGCCACCGCGGCTAATATGAGAGTAAAGCCGCCCACTATCGCAAGAATCCACAGCCAGTTTCCGGCTAGCAATGGAAATAATCTCGCAGCGAGATATACGCCGGCATTCACCATCGTGGCACTATGAAGCAGTGCTGACACTGGCGTTGGCCCCTGCATAGCGCTCGGTAACCACGTGAAGAACGGAAATTGTGCGGATTTGGAAAACATTGCTGTTAGCGCAAAGATAATGAGAATGTTCGTCTGCCAGAATGGTGGACTCGATGTTAGCAAATTGTGAATGCTCCCCGATCCCGTCCACGCATAAGTTCCCACTGCAAACAATAGCAGAGCCTCCCCGGGAATGTGTGTGAAGAAGAACACTTTTTTTGCGGCCTCGTTACGAATCGACTCTTGAAACCAAAAGCCGACTAACAAGAAGGAACAGATACCTACGATTTCCCATCCTACGTACAAAATGACGACGTTGGCGGCGTTTACTAGCACTAACATGCCACCTACAAAAAGAAGCATAAGGAAGTAGTATCTTCCCTGCCCCCCCTCATCTTGCATATAGCTGTTGGAGTACCATATCGTTATGAATCCCATTAACGACACAACGAAGCTGAAGAGG
>CAZKZX010000210.1:0-3558 GCA_964557335.1 uncultured Methanomicrobia archaeon
ACAGAGCTGTCAATGTGTTCTGTTTTTGAATTATCACTATCTACATACAGAACTGTCACCGTTCCACGTTAATGTTTCAAGCCATTTATTGTGGTATTTACGGTCAAGTTGTTGATGGTACTAAAGCTAAAGGTGAGAAGTAGCAAAAGTGTTGTCGGAAGTGGAACATCGAATCGCTCTCAAAACAGATGTGACACGTAACGTCGCGAGGAGCAGTCAATGTTTGGCATCAAACGGTGTTGCATACCCCCTCGTCAAGCGGTACAGAAAGATCTCTGGTTAATACACACCCACGCACATCTCGTCATAGCTTAGCGACTCGTGTAGTGCTACACGAGAGGGACTTCGGAGGGCGCATGCTCCTCGGTTATAACAACCGTAATATGGACCAAAATATCCACAACGTAAGGCAATATCTGTGAGGGTCCCTATGTTTCACTTTCCACTACCTGATGTTACAATACTGTGTCTTCTTCTATTACCACTATGTCGCCAAGTAAAAACAGCCAAATAGACTGTTTTATACTTACATCTTTCACATATGCTTTGTAAGGAACAGGCGCATGTCCAGTTAAGTCTTGATATGCTCCTCCGGGGTAGATCGTTTCACTGAGCGTATATCCAGTAATATTAAGGTTATTGAAATAGGCCGTGGCATCGTCAGTTGACTTGAAATGCATTATAGTCTCGTTTCCCCTAATGGCCTCTTGAGAAGTGTTATTCACGATAGTCCACACCAAGTTTACCGTCGTGCTATTCTGCCATTTTACCTCCCACGCCTTTAAAGTGTAGTCAGCATCTTCTTGCGTGGTATCGTGATACTGCATCATGTACTGTTCAAGAAAAGCGTCATGAGACGCCGCAGTTGAAGACGTTGCTGTTGAAGTTTGGTTTGTTGTAGTTGTGGTACATCCAGCTGCCACAACGACGCTAACTAACAAAAAGCTGACTGACCAGAATAATAAAGATTTTCTCACTTTTTATTCACTTCCTTTCCTCTTATCTCTCAGTGCACGGGAGTGTCGGAACCTTCCACGATCTTGGCACCGTTATGCGCAATCAAAAGACAGGACAGAAACGTACAGAAAGCGGCAGTAGTATCGGCCCTAATGGTGGGAGCAGAGTAATTAATAGTCCGAGAATATTACACACTATCGACATTTAATACCACCTGGTTTAATTGACGACATCGCGGCTGATAGAAATTCGCAATCACGCTGCAACTATCCCTTTGCAACCGATTTTTTATATACCTTCGCTCGAACCCTATTTTGTGTGGGGAAAAAGTCAGAATCGTTGCACTAGTTCGGTATTAATCTCTACTTTGCCGAAGGTGCTGCTCGCTGCTTTTAGAACTACCACCACTTTTTCACTTTGTTCTCTTTGGTCGCCGCAGTCAGCACCCTCATAAGGGGCGCTGTGACCTCCTCCCGGAGCTCCTGGTGTTCGAGCCTAGAACAGACCATATCGTTTTCTACATTATATGGGGGCACTTCCCTTATATTGCCACCTGCATTCGGCCTACGTCACCTTCACCTCATCGGAGTTGATGCACCGTTTTATTTTCATCGTCCCATTGCAAGAGAATTGGCCCGTCGCTGTCTATGTACACGAGAGTGTTGTATGGAATGCCTAGAACTTGGTTCCAAGAATCGACCCAAGAACCGCTGTTAACAAACATCTTCTTTAACGTTTTTTTAACGGCTGGACTGCTTATATCGCTGCGTATCCCCGGCACGTGCGTGTGACCAAATACAATAACGTCGGCCGCAATAGTGTCCTTGCCCCGCTTATAGTAGTACTTGTCTATGAGGTGGTCGATGTCGATGCGTTGTGCGCTGCCTGCCATGCGTTTCGCGCTGCTGATAAGTCGATCAGTCACGGAAGGCCTCATATGTCGAGTGGGTTGTTGTGATTTGGGATGAACCATACCCCACGCTTTCTGTAGCTGCCTCCAGATCCATGTGCACCCGACAACCCCAAAAAGAACCCATATTAGTAGTAACGGAATCGCATATACAATTGGCCATTGCAGGAGCACGCTAGGCCACGTGATAAAGAGCGGTGAAATAAGAAAGAACAAGGAAAGCAGGAGGAAAATGAACCCAACTCGCCCCAATCGGGGGTCAACCCCATGATACGCTGAGGAGAGCTGTCCCATCAAGGTTACAAATTTTAGGACGCCACCATGCTTGAAAACCTTATTGAATTGACGACCGTGGAGGAAGAAATACGTTGTATCTCCAACCTTTATCCACTGACTCGTCTTCTCGGGATAGTGCCCAGGAACTACCGTAAATCGGGTGCCATTTCCACAGGTGTATGTGCCGCCGTAACCGCTTACCATCTCGTCGTGATTGCCTGTGACATAAATTTTCTCACAGTTCAATCCGAAGAGCAGTTTGAAGATGTCGAAACTATCTCTTAATGTGCCCATAAGATCTCCGTCCCGGGGCTCCCAAAGCTCGAGAATATCTCCGAGAAGGATAATCTGCTGCGGTGCTTTCAGGCACTTGTCTCCACTTGTTGTCTCGATGATCACTCCTTCTATCGTCTGCAGGGTTGTGAGCCACTCGAGAAAGTGTGGAAACGCTGTCACAGACGGCGGCAGAAGGCCTATATGAGTGTCAGAAACCACGATTAATGGGCCGTCGTTCATTGTAATCCTCTCTCAACGCGTTTACGGATAGGAAGTGGTCGATTTATAAAATACTACCGGAATGCGATTGAAAGGAGTGTTGTCACGGCCGCAAGAAGTGAAGCGCAATGCAGTATTACAAATCGAATATTCGGGTGAACTAAGGAGCCATCGGAAGAAGAAATTTCACGATATAACTAACACCGCTACGCGCTTCAATAGCACACATTCTACTTAGATGCCCGCCGTTCTTCTTGGCGCACAAAATTTTGTTTCGATGTGTGACACAAACATTTTATCGTCGAATCAGACACATCAGCGTCGTCACACAGATTTAAAACCGCTCACGACGACCGCTGTACAACAACTCTGTGAGGCGGTTGAAAATGAAGTTCGCTGAAAGGGTCATCGGAAAAGTAAATAGAAAGGTCATTGCGATCACGGTCATGGGTGCAGCGGTAGGGGCTCTGTTGCTAGCCATGTCCATGGGGCTGATCTGGCCGATGCTATTCTCGATCGGGTTCTTTGAAGAAATTCATGCTATCCTCATCGGTACGGAACTGCTGCAAAAGATCTGCCGGTCGTAGATATGCGATGATGATGCGGGCTGCGAGGATTGTACAGCTACACGCGTAACAGGGAGTTATAATTAGGGTTGGCCCGTTTGTGAGTTCACGCATTTAATACCATTCGCTTTTTGGAATGATCGTTGTTACCAAGGGTTCGACTGATATCTCGTGCCCTTTCTCCTTGGAAAAGTTTGACGGGCACTTTTAAGACCCTGCTGCTTTCCGTTCCCAGAACTGCCAGTGTGACTTTTAGCCTCAGACTCATTCACAGATAAAGAGCCATGCTCTGGTTAGGGGCTGGAAGCGAAGCGAGAGTCAACATCCTCTGCACTTCAGCAAATTCATTTTTTA
>CAZKZX010000211.1:0-3551 GCA_964557335.1 uncultured Methanomicrobia archaeon
ATAATTTGCATTACTGACCGTCCGGTTGGTCTGTGTCAGCGAGAGATTCATGGAGCCTAGCTCAAAATATGCACTATACGGCGGGAGTACAATTGGAAGCTGAGCGGAGGTAATTGTTACATCTTGAAGGATGCTCGTATTGAAGAGCAAAGCACCACGCGAGATGCCCGTATATGAGTATGGTGGCCCTCCAGAATATTCATCAATCCGGATCTGCTGGCCACAGTATTCAATCTGTGGATTGCATTCTGTTGTATCCCCGGCACTCACTCCGCCATTTGTATGGATCTCGGCCCAGGTAAGCGTAGATGAGTTATATTTAATCAAGAATCCGGAATCAGAGTGATAAATAACAACAGTTGGATCCACTCCTCCAAACTCGGGCTTGCCTTCAGGAGTATTTCTCAATATTCTGATGATTGATTGTCTTGTTGCAGTAATGGGGTTTTCTTTCTTATTAGTGCCGGATCCTATCTGGAATGGCGGATTATAGAACGATACGGGGTTCTTCACGGCAAGGGGAATCCCATTCCGCGTAGCATTCATCCAGACATTGAGCAATCCGTTTGTCTTATCAGCTGTGATCTTCTTGAGTTGAACGATGTAGATGTCCGTCTTCTGTCCCTTCGATGTGTTGTAGGTGTAGGCATACTGAAAAGTAGTTACTGGCATTCGCTCAGCGAGGGCAGTAGCAACGATCACCGACCTCTGATGCGGATCCTTCCCCTTGATGAGATCGGAGATGTTCTTACTATCATCCAGTCCGGCCGGGTTGCCGAGCAGGATAGCACCTACGACCATTAAGGCCAGCGTCGAGCTAATAATAACCAGTAGCTCTTCTTTCTGCATCAGCTTGTCACCTTCGTGTATACCATGATCAGCCCCAGCAGGGCCAGTAACATGCGGAGGATGCGGGCAATCCACCACATGATCTTTTCTTTTACATCCATCGATACCTCCTGGGATCCGGTCCGGGGATTGCCCCCATCATCGCCGGTCATGGTTGCCTCACGTAAATGTAGTTCCCCTTGCACTCAGTGTCCGTCCCGTAGGCATTGGCGGCGATCTCGAAGAGTCCGCAATACCCCCACTGCGTTGGGAAAATGTTGGGGTTCTGGTTCGAGAGGTTCCCGGAAAAGCATGTCGGTCCACCGGTGAACATTGCCGCCGAATACCAGTTCAATGACGTGGGGGTATTCGTCGATGAATCCGTGCAGGTGACGGTGCCGTTCCGTGGAGTGATCAGCGGAGTGCAGGAGAATGCGGCGACCGGGGCAGCTCCACCTGCTGATGGTAACGGTTCAAAATAATATTTCAAATTTCTGTTTGTATAATCTCGATACGCGATATGGATACCACCTGAAGAGTCTATGGCAATTTGGTTTTGGTCTCCAGTATTTTGCGAACCTACATCAATGGTGGTAGTTACCCATGTATTAACTCCTGTTCTTTTTGCCAATATCAAGAAATATGGTGGACTAGTACCATCCTGGTGTGCGACATGTGGTGTCCCAGATGAATTAAATGCTAATGAAGGCCAGCTATTCAGCTCTGTTCCATTCTTTATTGCTTGTTCAATATACCATTTATTTGTAGTGGGGTTGAAGTATGTATAATTTGCCTGATTATTTTCATACACAATGCTGGCAAATGAGGTTGTTGGATCAATAGAAACACTTGGGGGAAATCCCTGATAAAAGACCGGATCAATTACCGTAACTGATGAAAATATTGGGCCATCACTTATACGAAACATTTTCAGATTCTTGGTTTGATATTGAATTCCGGCTATAGTTATAATACCACTATTATTCACAGCTCCATAATATCGTGTGAAATTCACAGATTCCATAGGATTTATTGGAGTATCGACAAACAATGGAGGTAATGATGCCCATGATGCTTCAGTATAGTTTATAGGATATGTGGCAGTGCTGTTCCCATAAATCACCTTTACAATATTGGTTGTTGTGTTTCTGGAAATAAATGGGGTATTCCCAGATGTCCTGCCACCATGGTTGAGTTCTACGACTCTCCATGCGTTATTTGAGTAATAAGTGATATTAACTGGGTTGCCAGAAAGACCAGAATGATATATGATTATTGGCAATCCATTTGAATCAAAGTCAAAATTAAGTGCTCCTGCTGCTGCAAGAAGATTCGGGATGGTAGTAATCTTCCAATTCTGTGTTTGCGTCAACGGCCCCGATTCATTCACAGCAACTTTCAAACGGGCATTTGTAGAATCGACATAGACAATGTAAGGATATCCAGACTGATTAATATGTATCATTGGATTGTCCCCTACATTTCCAGTGGAATCAACCGTATATGTTGGATCAATCGTAAGAGGATATATCAACCCGGCGAAGTCCTGTACAAGTGTCAATATTTTCGTACCTGTATTGTAGGTGAACTTGAGGTTTCTCTTTGTGCCAACAGCATCGGTTACTGATGGCTTCTGAATCTTAATCCGCCATGATAAACCACGGATATCCTGCACAAACCAGTCGTCGTTGCTCATGGTAATGGTATTACCGGTGGCAAAGTTCACTTTCCATGAGATCGCGGATACCGGCGAATTGAGGACAATCTTCTCTTTGAGGTACGTATCCCATACCTGGTATTCCACCGATCCGAGAGAACTGGAGAACCAGAGCCGGTTCCCCGTCTTGTTGGCGGGGTTCCAGGGCCAGGTGCCGGTAATAGTAGTGATGGTCAGGTTCGAGGTGAGCCAGAGATCCCGCGCCCAGAATGTGACGTTTCCTTTCTGGATGAACGATGATGAATAAGATCCATTCGTCCAGGCGCGTTCGGAAAGGGATAACGCGGTCTTGGACAACTCGGCCGAGAACGATCCCACATCAATGGTGGAGATGGAACCGCGGGGAGCTGCAGATCCCATCGGACCCTGCCCGGGCTGCATCAGGAACATCCCTGCGATGAGAATGGTAAGGAGCGAACCCACCACCACGGCTTTGCAGGTCTTGTCCATCAGCTTGTCACCTTCGTGTATACCATGATCAGCCCCAGCAGCCGGGCGTCCTGCCCGAGGGTATCCTCGGAGACGTCCCGCATTACTTCCACGGCCAGCCATTTCCGGATTGCTACGGTCCCCGCGAAGGTCATGGGCCCCGTCTCGGGTCCGATATGGATCCGGTCGGCAGTCTGCAGGGTATCCGTGGAGGTGACGGCGGATCCGAATGCCGTATCGATGTCTACATTATCCCCAATGCAGGCTCCCTTGATGGAGAGACAGACGGTGCCGGATCCGCCCGTGGCCGTCCAGAGCGGGAAGAAGGTCACCGTGTCGGCGTCCCAGTCCTCCGGGGCGCCGAATGTCCAGACTGCATATTCATCTGTGGCCGTGTCGAAGTCCATGGTCACGTAGATCTCGTGGTTCGTGGAGGCCTCGATGGGTGCGGTGTAGGCGGCCCCATTCGTGGCCCGTGAGAGAGCCTGAGCTGCGGGGAGCCAAATCCCACCCGTGGCCCCGCCCGGCCCGGTCGGCCCCTCGTCTCCTGTTGGACCGGTTGCACCTGCAGTTCCGG
>CAZKZX010000212.1:0-3538 GCA_964557335.1 uncultured Methanomicrobia archaeon
GCGTACGCATCCACGCACTCCCAACCCTCCGCTACGCTCCTCGTGACGTGTGTTGCGCATAATGTAGATTATGTCAAATGCACGTATATCGTGGTGCAATGCCACGTAACACGTTGATCCTGCTACGAAAAAAGCATGCTTATTTGACATAATGCACGCCGAAAGGCAAAGCATGCTTCCCGAAAAGGGACGTTAGCTGGACCGCTGCCGTCGCCCCTGAACTCGATTTCCCCTCTGGGAGTCACGCAATTCCGCGGGGGGAGGGGTCTGGGACCTAATAAAAAGCGACCTGGACCTCCCCATATTCACCTAAGGAGTACTAAAATATTAAAATATTATTATAAGTTCTATATTCCTCTATAGACTTGGGGAAGTCAGTCGTGATTTTAATAGGTTGACAGCGCTCTGCGGGTGTGGTACTCTGTTGTCTATGATGGTGAAAAACTGGAGGTGACCCGTGATCATAAACGACGACAACCGCGAATTTGAGTGTCTGCAGGACTCTGAGGACAACGGGGAAACCGAGGTGCTGATCTGCGCCATGGAAAAGTACCAAGCGATGGTTAACGATCTACGGGCCTCCTGCCGCAAAGAGTACCGCTCGTTCGAGCTGACCCAGCAAGAGCTGCGCTACCTGGAAAAACTACGGAGCGACGGGACCCTGGAGTATGAGGAGTTCCCCCCGCGGCTCGGGCGCCCGCGGTGCAAGACCCCCGACGAATATGTGCACCCGAACTCCAAGTACGTAAGGGACTATCTGGATCGGAAGAAAGAAGCCCCCACGGTGGAGAACATTCGTAGGCTCTCCAAGGAGTTGAGAAGGATCAGAATGGCGATTGACGAGTACAACCTGGAGGTGACGAAGTTCAACAACCGCTTCGCCGCACTCAACTACGTGGATCGGGATGACACCGCGGGCTTTCCCCGGATGACCCCGGTGGAGACCCTGGAGTTGATGCGTGTCCGAAGAGCCAGGGCGGCCGCCGATATCAAGGCGAGGGACCAGCGCATCCGCGCCGCCGCGATAGCCTCTCGGGAGAAACGGGAGCAGGAAGAGGCGATGGATGGGCTCCAGGCGGCCCGGGAGCACTTCGAGATCCGGAAGAGCACCTCGCCCGCGGTAGCGCACGAGGCCCAGGACAACCTGCTGGACTTTGGGGATCTATCCCCGGAAGAGCAGGACGATTTGCTGAAAAAGCTTGACTTTTAACCGCAGATTGTGGTACTCTGGAAATGTAGTGTCAGTATTCCCTTTAACTTTTTCCGTGGAGGAAACCAAGATGCCTTGTGGTGCTGCGAAACCTTCGGTGACGAAGAAGGTCATCAAAACCCCCGTCAAAGCGGTCCCCATCAGACAGCCCGTTATGCCTCGCAAGGGCAACAACCCCGGTGTTCGCCGGCCCAAGTAACTAGACCCCCGCTAAGCTATGGACACTTCACAATTCTACGGCCCAAAAGCGTATTCCCCGCCCGATGTGCAATACATCACCCGCGCGGAGGAAGATCGAGATGCGACACTCCGAGACGGAGTAACCCGGTGGAAGAACGTGGCCTATGCCGTCGTGTCTCCTGTCGGGGACCGCAGTACCGTGTTGGACTGCCCAGCGCAAGACTGGATCAACAGGCTCGACACGAATCGGGACATGCCCGATCACATCAAGGACCGCTTCAGGGAAGGCTTCAAGCGGTGGCAGGCCGGTGAAGTGGTGGAAATTGACGGGACCCCCCTCACGGCGGGTGGAGTCTTTACCCCCGCCGAACAGCAGCAATTGCTGGACCTCCACGTGAAAACAATTGAGGCGGCAGCCCGGATGACGGATGCCGCCCTTTTGCAGTACGGCATGGGGGGTCGCGAAGCACGCGGAAAGGCTCAGCGGTACCTGGATAGCACCGGTACGGACGTGAATAAGCTGCACGCTGAACTTGAGGCCTTGAAAGTGAAGCTTGCAGACCTGGATGCGGACAACCGCAGGCTTCGGACACGCTTACAGGCAGTGGAGGACACGAAAGCGACCAAGCGTGTCCCATCCCCCGCGGTAGACATGATTGAGAGGTTGCCCCGTGAATGATATCACCGTTCGCTCCGCCGCAATGGCGGAGGCGCTGAGGGCGGCTTGCCCCCATGCGGCTTCAGAGGTTCTGGAGCGTGTTTCCGCGGGTGATCTTAACCACCCGATCGGACCCAAAATCAACCAGTTCTATTTTCTGGCTCAGTGCGGGCATGAGTCGCAGGGGTTCACTCGGTTCGAGGAAAACCTGCACTACACGGCGAAGAGGATGTGTGCCGTGTGGCCTTCGCGGTTCACCTCCTTGGCTCAGGCCAAGACCTACGAGGGGCACCCGGAGGCGCTGGCTAACTACGTGTACGCAAACCGGATGGGGAATACCGCCCCCGGGGACGGCTACCGCTACCGCGGACGCGGGGCAATTCAGATTACGGGCAAGAGCAACTACAAGGTCGTCGGGGAAGCGTGTGGACTGCCCCTAGTGGACATCCCTGAGTTGGCCGCCGACCCTGAGAATGCTCTCAAAATCGCCATCGCATGGTGGCAATATCACAAGTGTGCCGTTTGGTGCGACCGGCGGGACTTCAAAGGGCTCACCCGGGTCATCAACGGGGGGTTCAACGGCTTGCCGGAAAGGCGGGAATTGCTCAATCGAATCGCACTCGAATATGAGCACTTAGTGAGGACTTCATGATGTTTAAGTGGCTTTTTTACCGCCTTACCGAGGCGTCTTCGTGGGCTGGGATCAGTGCTTTCGCATATTCCCTTAGCGGGATGTTTCCGCAGTACGAGGTGTTTTTTCAATTGGTGGGCAGTGTCGCCGCCGCGCTGGCCGTTGGGCTGAAGGGCGGCTCTGGCGAGTACAAGGAGGCCCTGAGTTATGCTGAGAAGAGCATGAAGGAGGGTCAGGCGACGGCTCTTCAACGGAGGATTCGCAAAGCGTCGGGGGCAAAGTGAGCCCCACGCGGCACCCGTGGCTGCCCGTGGCGGCCCAGGTAACAACCATAGCGGCTTTTGCGCTTACCGTGATCCTGGGATGTAACCACCTAGCGGTGTCAGTGGAGCATCGGCTGACTCAGCTCGAAGTGGCGATGCAGCGGGTAGACAACAGCCTAGTGGAGCTTAGAGAGTTGTTCTTGCGGAAACACCTGATGGAAGCGCCCAATGGCTCAGAAAAAACCCGCCCCAATATCTAAACCGGTAATCCCGCAGTCCATCAAGCGGTTTAACGAGGCTGAGGACAAATATCAGCAGCGGATCGAGGAGTACGAGAGGGAGCATCTGGATATTCCCGAGGCTCGCAAGTCGGTTCGGGAAGGCAAGGTGCAGTCCCCGTGGTTGATGGTGCTCCGGCCGCGTTTCCGCGGGATCAACCAGTATCACCCCAAGTACGCCACCGCGGACGAGATGAGGGAAGCGATGGACATGTACATCGAGTGGTGCTACCGGACGGAGCGGCAAGTGACGATGGTCGGAATGGCCCGCTTCCTTGGGTTCTCCGGCAGGAAAGGCATGGAGGATTACGCGACCAT
>CAZKZX010000213.1:0-3529 GCA_964557335.1 uncultured Methanomicrobia archaeon
CCTTTTTCTGAATTTCAAAACTAATTGGATAATTAAATCCATCTCGTTTCTTATAATGCCTCTTTAATCTGACCCGCGTGAATGGTGATGTCGCCTTCCTCGGTTTGCCATATGGGCCATAGCCATCCTCGCTGAGCCAACCAATCTTATGATTGCCCCTGCAATGAGAACCGCGTTTGATTCTTCTTCTTTTGGCAATTATCTTCTCCTTTTCAATTTCGATTTTCCCATTGCGTCCGGCAGAACCGCCTGAACCGCTCACGGCACTGCATCATTTCTGCCTTGCTTAATTGCTGGCTTTCCGTTACAGCATCTATCCAGCGTAGATGCTCCGTTATCTCCTGTTCGGTGGCCCTGCACATCGGTGGGACCTTCATTGTGCAGGGGTTGGTCATCATTGCCCATCGCTGCTGCAGGATTTCATTTTCTATATCCATTTATCCCGTTTTTCTTTGATAAAAATTCTTCTCAAAACTGAATTTCCCGCACTTGATGCATCTGTCGGGCATCTCCTTTTGTTCATATTCAGCACTGCAGTTAGTGCATTCCCAAACACAGATTTGCGGACCATAAAGCAAAATCTTCTCAGTCTCGACTGCTTTTTTCTGCTCAGCTTCGATGGCCGCCGCTCGCAGCAGCTTTGCCTGGTGTTTTTGTATTTTCTCCGCTTCTTTTTGTGCTTTCCGCGAAGCTATTGCTTTTTTCGCCCGCCTGATTCGGCAGATCTTTGAACGGGTCTTTCCAGCTTTTTTTATCCAGTTGGGATTATTTATCTTCATTAATTTTATATTTCCCGCCCTATCGACTAATTTGTAATTGCCGATTTCATCATGAAGCCTATCACCATCAATATGAGCCACAAACAGGCCAGGCGGTACCGGCCCGTATTTTTTCTCCCAAAGATATTGAGCGTATGAAATCCATTTATGTTTGTTAGGCGTTGGCCCTGGAATTGCAATTAATCGATGCGGCTTCTCTCTTTTTGGCTTATGGATCACAATCGTGCCGAGCGGCTTATTATTATGTGGCAAATGCCCTTTCTGGAAATGTGATTTGACATTACCCCGGGCAAGATGTTCACGGCGGATTTGTAGCCATTTATCCTGCGGAATTTGTGAATGGATAACTCTTATTATCGTAGAATACTTGCAATGATATTCCTTCATCAATTTATGTAATGGAATACCATCATAGTTCCATCTGTGTGCGATTCTTTTCGCATCAGTCATTACCTTATCAACATTTCCGCGATACATTCAGCCTCCCTGCCGGGCGGGGTCATTCCCTTATCACTGATTTCGCAGATTTCTCAGTGTAATCAGCGATAAACCTTTTATAAAAATACTTCACATTTACCTTCCAGTTTTCATTGCCCTTCGGGTCCGCCGATGCAGGGCAGTATCTATCCCCCAGAAAATCTATGAACCCCGCCTGTGGTGAGTTTGTCGAACCAGGCCTGCCAGCGAGCTCCCATCGATGCCTGTTCTTTACTATCGTGGCCGCCGCCCATCCCGCCTGTATATCCAGACTTCGTTGCGGCTCTTTTTCGATGGCTGTCTGGCACAATCGATGCTTTATTCCGAATTCTCTGCCCCATCCGCCGTTTTCCGCTCGCCTAATGGCGAGCAGGATTATAAAATTATCCCCTTTGCAGTTATTTCTCTCACATGCCTGGGCGATGACAGGCAATTCCTTTTTCAATCGAAAATCGAAAATTGAAAATTGTAAATCATCATGTACCTGCACCTCGACCGCCCCGTTGCAGCAATATTCGGAGCATGAAAAAGCTGCCATCAGCATCGCCAGAATTGATTTGATAATTTTCATTTAATCATTCCTTAATAAATCCCCTGCGGGGTCCTTCTCCAGACCCCGCAAGGCTTTTTCAGGAGGTACCAATAATGTGGCCGGTGTTTTCGCCCACCGCCGGCTGGGGCAAATGAATATGTGTTGTCTTAACTTTTCAATAATGCAGCCGGGCGGTTTGGAATTAACCCGGGCCTGTGGCCGCTCTCCCTGTTCCGCTCTGCTGCTGGAATATCACCATCCCTGGCACATCGGGCCCATCCTTAAAAACTAAAAATTCATTTCCACAATTTTGCATTTTGCACTTTGAGTTTTAAGCTTCTTTTAAGGGCTGAGGCAGGACTCGAATCTGCAATCTGCGGCTCATGCGTACCGCCGAGTTATCCATTACTCTACTCAGCCATAGCAGGGGCAGGATTCGGACCTGCGACCTCGTGGTTATGGGCCACGCGAGCTGCCAACTGCTCTACCCTGCGACAAGCTTAAGAAAAAAGCCTTATTTACTTTTCAAATAAAGGGGCAGATGGGGGGAATTGCTCATTGTGCGATAGGATATGGAGTTCTGCCCCTTCGATTTCATAAAGCCAGATTCTCGTACAACAGAATCTGGCTTCGGAGGAGGGTGATGAAAAGTTTATGATTACTGGAGCAGCATTAGATGAGCTGCTCCGCGCCATATCCACTCAGAAAGGAGGTGAGTGCTGTTAAAATGAATGACTTATTTTGATTTATTTCGTTTTCTGCTCGACACGCAGGAGGTCGTTGGTTCGAGTCCAATACCGCCCATTACCAGAACAGCCTGTCGTTTCAAAACTTAAACACTGCATCATTCTGTGGACTTAACTTTACATTCTGAATTTTGTGGCAGTTTTTGTGGCTTGTGATACTAAGTTTGCCGCGCGGAAGCACACTTAGAAGTGAAAAAAATTTTCAAGACCTATATAATATGAATTTGGAGGTCGTATGAGGTTACTCATAAATTAGGAGAATAATTGTAATTTGATAGATGAGATTCCGGATGGCTCCTAATATTTTATGAAAATAGGGCTACACTTTTTATTTACATTTTTGCGAGTTGTGTTTAAACCCATTTGGCTGATTTCACTGTGTTTGCACAAAGGGACAGATGGATTAACGGCCTTATACAGCAGAATGATCTATCTAAATGAGTAGGAGGTTTATGAGGGAGATCTTACTTCCAAGCCTCGCACAGTTTTGACATTATAACTATTTGTAATTAGTCGCTACTCGGTGATAGGTGACCTTTTGTCCTCCATTATAGTCCTACTAAAACTCTTTGATTTTTGGATGCTCAGAGAATATAATAAGTAATTATTTTTGTAAGGGTTGGCACAGATTTAAGCTGGTCGGATGAGTTGTTGTACTATACGCCTAATGGGATTACGGTTTCAGAGTCGGGACAAATGTGCTCAGAAGGACAATCATCTCGAAGAAATTCCTAAGAAGAGATTCCTCTGGCGAGATTAGAATTGGAAAGATCAAATTATGAATCGAACATGTAAGGCACTCATCACGGCAGTAACCATTGTGGGGCTGTCGGCCTTGGTAGGTTTGGCAGTCGCTCAAGGCCCTGGTGATGCTCTCGAGCAAGGTTTCCGGAACCCGCCGGATTCGGCCAAGCCACGGACCTTGTGGCACTGGACAGCTGGCAACATTACCAAGGAAGGGATCACGAAAGACCTGGAGTGGATGAAGCGTGTCG
>CAZKZX010000214.1:0-3527 GCA_964557335.1 uncultured Methanomicrobia archaeon
CATAGCTTTATCGAGATGGTTCTCTCAGCATGTGTTGGCTGCTTCAGGGCTTTTCGCCCTGACAATCAGACTAATAGCATTCTTCGGACACACCGCCCGGCATACCCCGCACTATGTTACCCGCAAGTGGCGAAATAGTATCAGGGAGACTCATTGGCAACCACATTGCTCGCATGGCTATAGCCCTTTTGGTATAATGTTAAGCTTTTTAGCCTGTTCTTCCAGCTCGTCCTTGAGGTCGGGATGGGCGATGGAAATAAGGGCTTTCGCCCGTTCCCACACCGTTTTACCTTTAAGGTTCACCACTCCGAACTCCGTTACAATGTAGGCTACATCCGTTCGGGGCACAGTGACGATAGTACCTGGTGAAAAGCTAATCACAATTCGGGAACGCACCTTGCTGCTCTCATCCTTATAAGTGGAAGGGAGGCAAATAATGGCTTTGCCGCCTGGTGAAGCGCAAGCTCCCCTGGTAAATTGAAGCTGGCCTCCGGAACCGCTTATATGGCGGTAACCATAAGATTCAGAAGATACCTGCCCCTGAAGGTCTACCTCTATAGCGCTATTTACCGATACCTGCTTCCGATTCCGCGCAATATTATATGGATTATTGGTATAATCCGCCGGAAAGCCGGCGAGCATAGTGTTGTGGTCTATGAAATCATAAAGCCTTCTGGAACCGACAACTATGCTACAAACCGCTTTACCCGGGTTAAAGTTTTTCTTTTTGTTGGTAATGACACCGGCCTCAAACATAGACATCATACTCTCCGTAAAAACCTCGGTATGTATACCTATGTCTTTCGCTTCCCGTTCTACAAGCAGCCTGCCCACCTCATCGGGTAAGCCACCGATACCCAGCTGAATCGTTGATTCATCCTCTATCAGCTCCGCAACACGTCTGGCTATCAATCTCTCTATTTCCGTTGTTTTGACAACCGGAAGTTCATAGATGCCAAACCTGCCATTTTCTACAATATAGTCAACCTGAGAGATGTGAATGCACTCATCATAACCTCCCATGAGCCAGGGCATAGACTGGTTTACCTCCACAACCACGATTCCAGCCATATCGCATATCGCTTTGTTTTTTTCTACCGTACCAAAATTGAAAAAACCCTGTCTGTTCATAGGCGTTACTTCCATAAAGGCCACATCCGGCCTATGGGCAGAGAGACCGCGATAGAGCTCCGGCCCTTCACCCAGGTTATAGGGTATATATGAGCAGCAACCTGCATCATGATATTTTCTGTTGAAATAGGAAAAATGCCAATCATTATAAATGAAATGCTCTCCCTTCATATCGGTCTTAAGTATTTCTGGTTCTTTCATAGGATAACAACTTCGAATCTTCACGCTCTCCAGTTCCATCGCACGCTTAGCAAGCTCTTCATCTATCAAAGAAGGAAAACTCAGCATAGCACCATAATCCACCCACATATCAGATTCCACCAACCTGGCCGCTTCTTCAGCTGAGATCAGCTTCTTTCGATACTCCTCCCTGTAATCCATCTTGTCAGCACCTCCGTCCTTTTCCGAAAAGCCAAACCGATTTTAACATTCTCACAGGGGAGCAAACAACCTATCTGAAAGTTCCCTGCCCACAGTTTCCTATCTTCCCTCGGTAAAATGCCTTCCCCCATGTTGACAGTTTTTATAGAAACTATTACTGTATTAGGTAACGCATATATATCGTTATTAACGCTGAAAATTATTATTTTCCCCCAAGGCGTTTTTAACTAAGAATGGAGAAAAATGGATAGAAAAATAGGCAGTCGTTCAGAAGAAGATAAGAAAAACTATCTTGCCAAGCTGCTGATGAAACCGCTTCCTGAAGTGTTCGAAGAGATGGAAGACATAGTTCGGGCTGCCGTAGAGGCTTCCAGAGTCTCCGCAGAAGCTGGCAAAGCCGCTAAGGAGGCCGCTGAAATGGCGACCAAAGCGGCAGCGCAGGCGACGGCGAAAGCCGAAGAAATCCACCAGGCTATGGAGAAGGCTGTCGAAAATGTTACCAGGGCAACGAACGAAACCATGGCCAAGGCCAGTACCGCCGCCAAAGCGTCACGGGATGAAGCCGCTGAAGCAGTGAAGAAAGCCGCCGAAGCGGTGAAGCAAGGCAAAGAAGCCGTCGAGGCTTCAACGAAGGCATCGAGAGAGGCAGCGTCCGAAGCGGCAAAGAGGATCGCGGAGGCGACCAAGCAGGCCAAGGAAGTTGCCGACTCCGCGGTGAAGGCTTCTAAAGACGCGGTGACCGAAGCAGGGAAAAAAGCCGCCGAAGCGATAAAGCAGGCCAAGGAAGAAGCTGAGGCTGCAGCTAACGCAGCGAAGAAAGCCATGAAGGAAGCGGAAGATAAGGCTGAAGCAGCAGCCGAAGCAGCTATTAAAAAAGCCGAAGAGGTAGCCCTGACGGCCAAGAAAGCCACTGACGACGCAATCAAGCGGTCTGAAGAAGTCAGTGGCAGAGCTTTAGACGCAGCTGAAAAAGCCTTCCAGAAAGCTGAAGCGGTTGAGCAGGCGGCTAATAAAGCGGCCGAGGAGGCAGCTTCAAGGGCTGAAGAAGCCAGCGGCAGGGCTTTAGCCGCCGCTGAAAAAGCGGTTAAAAAAGCTGAAGAGGTAGACCAGGCGGCCCAACAGGCCGCCCAGGAAGCGGCCGGGATGGCGGAAGAGGCCAGCGCCAAAGCTTTAGCCGCCTCCGAAAAGGCCGTTCAGAAAGCACAGGAGGCCGAGCTGGCGGCCAGGCAAATCGCCGAAGAAGCCGCCCAAAGGGCCGAGGAAGCCAGTGCCAGGGCTTTGGACGCCGCGGAAAAAGCCCCTCAACAGGCCGAGCAGGGGGCTAGATTAGCTACTCAGGCCGCGGAGACTGCCAATAAAGCATCATCGGAAGCAGCCAGAATAGCCGAGGAGGCCAATGAAGCCGGCGAGAAGCTCATGGAGAAGGCTAATCGCATCGTTGCCGACACCGTAGCTAAAGTCGATGAGGCACTAAGGAAAGTCAACGAGGCAATGAGCAAAGCGACGGAAGCATCGGAAACGGCAGCGGCGGCCATGAAAGCTGCCAGCGAAGCCCCGGAAAGAGCCGCCAAGGCGGCCAGGGACGCGGCCAAAGTCGCGGAGAAAGCCGAAGAAGGAGCCCAGAAAGCAAAGCGCTCCATCGAAGAAGCCGTTAAAAAAGCTGAAGATGCCGCTCTAGCATCCAGAAAAGCCTTATTTGATATTAATAAAATGGGTATCCAGCCGGATGTTAAACCCAAGAAAAAAGATACCCCGGAGCAAGAATAAGGCCAGGTAGTTAAAGCGGGTTTACAAAACCCGTTTTCGGCGGCCTGAATCCGCCCGTCGCGTCCAGACACCCCGGGATAATAAAAAAACGGATTACGGTATATCACCGCAACCCGCGTATCGTTGACGCATCCGGTTCTTTAAGACAGGCAGGCTTCCATTTCGTCCTCGTAAACGCCGATTACTTTCTTTTGCGGACCGATGACCACGATGTACATATGGAAAAGCTGGCCGGCGCTCGGGCTTAT
>CAZKZX010000215.1:0-3515 GCA_964557335.1 uncultured Methanomicrobia archaeon
ATAAATGTACACACAAGCTGCACTGTTCACAATCCTAGGTGATATGCTCGATTATGACTAGACGTGAGAAAGATAAGTACGATATTCTCGTGTTGGGTGATATCATAGCTCCCTGCATCGGCTGTCACGAGGTTTGTACTCCAGAGTTTTGTGCATTGCTGGATGAATGGCTACAATTATTAATTTAAGCTTAAGCACTAAGCAATTACATTAATTTTGAGCTATTTATGATTCTATTCAATTGTTGATAACTGCGACGAGTTCGTTCGAGCTTCGGCTTTTTTAGGAGGATTCAAATCGCTCAAAACGTGGCATCGAATGCTATATTTACATTTTTTTTAGAAAATAATTTATCATACAAAATGTAATTAGAGTGCAATATGGATG
Source organism: uncultured Methanomicrobia archaeon (assembly GCA_964557335.1). Lineage (GTDB taxonomy): Archaea > Halobacteriota > Bog-38 > Methanoflorentales > Methanoflorentaceae > DASPRZ01. The sequence goes on from CAZKZX010000215.1 coordinate 388, forward strand.
AGATTCCACTTTACGAAGATGTACGCTCCAAATTTTTCCTCAATAGTTCAAAAGCATTTACATATATTGCAACAGCGGCTTTAATTTGGATAATTTTTTTTCTTATTTACATACCAACATCTGTTGGAGTGACAATCGTTGGGTATTTCAATGCTACACAAATTATCAGTTTAATAGCGTTATTAGGGATTTTGATGCTTCTCTACCGGGCATTTCACTACTACGTAGCAACGTGCAATACCCTTGGTATAATGATAACACTAGCGAGATTACATGATAAAACGTACGTTGAATTTCAAAATTACAGCGAGATAGTGATATACGCCTTATATATATTGTCGGTAATAATCGCATACATCTTTTTGTGGCCGTTAATAAGCGTCGCGATAGGCGCCTTAAACGGCGTCGTTTTAACGATAGTGATCTTCTGGATTTTATGGATGATTGTTAAAATAGTAATGCGATTTGACAGAATTGAAAAATTAAAGGTTGAGCTGGGCACTTAACAGTGCCCTCTCAAATTTAGAAATTTGTGCTTATTTTGGGACTGAGAATTCTATGACTCCTTTTTCTCCTCAGCGGACTTTGGAGCTGCCTTTTTAGACCTATCAGATATAGATGCGCTTGCTGCCTTCGCTTGCGTTTCGGCAGTTTCCGTCAATTTGACAGCGTATTTACCAATCTCCTCCGAGGCATCCATACCCGCGCGGTATAACAGCCAAATAACCCATATGGCAATTGCTATCAAGACAACTCCTAATACAGTCTGACTTGTCGCAGAATTTGATACGGATAATATCAAGGCCCTGAAAAATATAAAGATGATCGCAACGATAATTACATATATTATGTACCTTATCGCTTGCTGAATATTCTTCAGTCCTTGTTCCGACCGAGTGCTGCTTCGTGCTGCTATCAGTCCTCCAATGGCATTTGCTATTGCGATGATCTGTCTCACGATAAGCGCTAATAGAATTAATATCGCGATTATTGCAATCCACGTCACAACCGCGGCTGCTTCGATACCGGCGATAAAGATTCCTGTCCCCAGTGGTCCGAATATCACGATAGCAAATAACCAGATCGCAAAGATCACTACCAAGTACACGATAAGCTTCGGCAGGCTTGCGTAAAACTGTTCCTTGGACTCTCTATTTAGCTCCTCATTAACCACCATTGTATGACCTCCTAAGGCCTGACTATTTTCTATACTTAATTACTTTTTATTATTAAAAGGCTTATCCGATATTTCCGCAAAATAGCTTAAAATTATGTTTAACATTAACAACACTTTAGTCAGCCGGTGATATGAGATCAGCGCGATGTCGAATTCAACCCAGCGAAAAAGATTCAGAAATTGTAGAGACGAATGACGTCAATTTCATCCAAAAACCTTGAAATACTATCGTAACGTATAGTTATATGGGGCATTCTTTGCGTAGAGACGAGCGTAATCTAGCTAAATTTGCAGCAGAATGTTATTACGGTATAACGGACGGGGATTGCGAGATCGAAGTCTTTGACAATTTTGATAACAAGATGCCAAATGTTGGATTTATCAGTGATATACAAAAGGAGCTTGGAAACTGGTGGACATACAATATCGGAATGAAGTCAAAAGTTGCACGTTTATCTGAAATAGACTTCATTCATTACATTAATATGCTAAGAGCAAAAAATGGTTCACCTCCGATATCCACTGAAGGCGGTTTGCATAAGAAGTGGATGAAATACGTGGTTTCAAATAACCCACACGTCTATCTAGTAGCAATTAAATGCGCCGAGACAAAGCTTGTCCTCGTTAATACAAAAGTTGTCGCGCGCAGTAGAATCTAGAGCGGAGCTTTTATTATACAAAGCGTTCTCCAATTACTTGTTTTGTTTAAATTATAAGATAATCTCATCGTTAAATCTGAGGACAACCGTGAGCAGCGTAGAAGAACAAATTAATAACATAGTAAATGAGATACGAGAGACTCCGTACAATAAGGCAACCCAGCTACATATCGGGCGGCTTAAAGCGAAACTTGCCAAGCTCAGAGAAGAAGCTGTACAATCATCTGCTAAAAAAGGGTCCGGTTACTCCCCCAAGAAAGCGGGTGATGCGACGTGTGTTCTAGTAGGGTTCCCATCAGTGGGAAAGTCAACGCTGTTAAATGTATTAACGAACGCTAAGTCTCACGTCGGGGCCTATGATTTCACGACTGTGAATGTGATACCCGGCTCCATGGTTCATAAAGGTGCACACATCCAAATTTTCGACGTGCCTGGATTGGTAAGCGGCGCGGCCTCGGGGAAAGGTAAAGGAAAAGAGGTTATTTCGGTAGTTAGAAGCGCAGATTTAATTTTGCTTGTCGTTGATGTGTTCAGCGAATATCAGATTCAAATACTAAATAAAGAACTGTATAACGCGGGCATCAGATTGAATGAGCATCCTCCCGCTGCTACTATAATTAAAAGGGCGCGGGGAGGCATCACGATCAACAAGTCTCTAAATTCAGAAATTGACGATGCAACTATCAAGGCAATTTTGAGGGAGTACAAAATCCACAACGCTGATGTAATTTTACGGGAAGATATGTCAATTGACAGATTCATCGATGCGCTAATGGCAAATAGACGATATGTACCATCGATTACCGTGGTAAACAAGATCGATCAATTTGGTGATGACTTACATTTTGGCAACATAAGTATTTCGGCGAAAGAGATCATTAACATTGACAAGCTTAAAGATCTAATTTTTGAGAGGCTTGCGTTTATGAGAATCTATATGAAATCGCCTGGAGGGATTCCCGATCTTACAAATCCGCTTATCTTGCGACACAACGCAAATGTCGAAGACGTTTGCAGTATTCTCCATAGAGATTTTTGCAGCAAATTCAGATATGCTCAAATATGGGGGAAATCAGTTAAATTCCCAGGGCAGAGAGTTGGATCAGATCACGTGCTTTCTGATGAAGATATCGTGACTTTAAACATCCAAAAATAGGCGAGCTTACACAAACCAGGTCAAAACGGAAACAGGTTAAAAACGATAATTGGAGTGCAGATTAAGTAAGCTCTTGGGTGAAGTTAATCAGATTCCCCTGATGGAAATGAGAGCCAGCTCTGGATACGTCTCAATT
>CAZKZX010000216.1:0-3464 GCA_964557335.1 uncultured Methanomicrobia archaeon
GCTTTGGCGTTTCTTGTTACAAAGCTCTCGCTCGACCCTCCCGCTCCACCTTATCGCTCAGATTAAATACTTCGGGTATCTCGCGTTAGCGCACGTTCTCTAGTTTGATTGTGAGCCTCGGTTATATGGAGTAGTCGACCAGAAACTGGTTAGAATGCCACTGCCATTGCCATGAGTGCAAAAGGCTGGAGTCCTGGAATAAGCGTAAACAGCAAAGCACCCATAAATACTAGGGGTGCAAAAAGCTGGAGTCCTGGGAGAAGCATAAACATACGTGTCACCTCCTGTTACTGTCTGTCGTATCGTCGTGCACATAGGCACGATTTCTTCACGCTCAACGACGTTGTAGATATTTTCATAAAAGGCGTGTATATAGTTTACGCTCATTTTCCTTCTTTTTTAGCTAAAAAAGAGCTCACATAGCTTATTCTCACAAAAGAACTGACGAACGACGTTCATCACTCCTCTTTGTAATGGTCGGATGGTATTTCAGCAAAAAAACATTAAAAAGATCTTAAAAGGTATTGCAGCAATAACCCTTTTATGAAATAAGGAACCGCATTTGTATATACAGTACGATGAGATGTATTATTATTACTAAATATGTAGATCACCTTACCTAAATCCGATTTCCATATTTCACGGTGAGGTGGGTGTATATACTCTTACAACGCAATTAGCTCATCACTTTTTGCTACATATCATCAGAACTTTATCTCATTATACCCCTCTCGCAAATCATCGTCTTTGAACTGTAAATGCACTGGTGTGGTATTCAGGTTCGAATGCCCCGACAGCTGTTGTACCCACTGCAGGTCAAGGCCGGATCTTACAAGGGGGATGGTGAGGCCATACCGCAGTGTATGGGGGTGTGTGGCCCGGAAGGCCGGACACGCGCGTACTTCTTGACAAGCTTCCACACCCATAACACTTAGGGGGAAATATGGGCTGTTCCTCGGGGGTGTGCTTGTCTACAATACACCTCGAGAGCAGAGCAAATGTCTACGGATCCAACGTGACGCGTCGTGCTTGCTGCCCTTCGCTTTTATAACACTAACAACCTGATTGTGCGGTTCTAGGTCTGGAGGTCTAATCGATAAGAGTTCACTGATGCGGATTAACAGTTCACTGATGCGGATTAACAGTTCGCCAGAGGATCGGTAGTATAATATAGTCCTGAGCGTTACAGGCCTGTGCACATCCAAGTAACTCGCGACTTTTTCTTTCTCGAGGTAGTTCTCGATATCCTTCACAGTTAATAAAAGACACATAGTTGTGCATGGTCACGGTAAATTACACGCACCTCACCTGAATAAAAGCCATATTATCGAATGAAATCAACAACCTTCAAGCCGTGTTCCAATTCATCAGAAATTATCGATATTGAGCATTTTTATTTTGGTGTTCAAAGCGTTCCTAGGGCTTAATTTCAGTGGCGATGCAATACATCTATTGTCGCTAGAAAGTTGGTTTGGACGCTGTTCAGAGGAGCCATGAGTACTATGAAGAACGCAAATACGAGTGGTTTGAGCGGAAGCAGCGGTAGTGAGCACATCTACGAAAGAAAGTATAATTGAGGGAGATAACGCTGTGAAATATTACCTCCCTGATGTGTGTTTTTTTTAGCTCTCTGCGTGCTTTGGCGTTCCTCGTTACAATAAGCTCTCGCTCGACCTTTCCTCCCCACCTTATCTCTCAGATTGAATGCTTCGGATATCTCGCGTTAGCACACGTTCTCTAGTTTGATTGTGAGCCTCGTTTATATAGAGTAGTCGACTAGAAACTGGTTAGAATGCTAGTAGTAATAAGCCTTCTGCGATCGGCTGCCAGCCTGGCATAAAAACCATAAAGAAGAGAGCAAGGCCTGCCGTGAAGAGAGCAAATGGCTGGAGTCCTGGAATAATCATAAACATACGTGTCACCTCCTTTTACTTATCTGTCGTATCATCGCGCACAATGTCTTACGCTTAACGACTTTTTAGATCGTAAAATGCTAATTACAAGGCCGTATATATAATTTCGCCTAACTTTCCTTCCTTTAAGCACAAGAGGGAAAAAGTGCGCCTTTTTAATAGTTGCATTCCCGCTTGAACTGCATCAGTGATTAACTCTTTCATTATTTGAGCGCTACGTCAAAACCCACCACATTGTTAATTCCGCCGCGCTTTTGCCTCGTAGTTATTATAGTTACAGTGTACGATGTCACGGGGAATACTGTGCTGGAAGACCTCGTGGAAGCTGATTCCCTTATCCTCGATCTTGAAGATCGTAATTATGCAATTTCCGCTAATGCATATGAAAAGTTAAAGCGAAAGTGCTCGCAAGACTGGGAAACATTTACGTACGTGCAAGTGCGGGTGCATGATGTGAGGATATCTGAGCGAGCACGAAGCAAGATGCATGAGATTATCAGTTTCATTAGAATGCATGTCTATGTCAAACAAGTGCTTCACATGTGGTGAATGTACTTGTGCTATACCTCTTTAAAATACAGCCTCGTTTTCTCGCGGTTTGAACTGCAGAGACTTTGTGTTGATAACGAATCATACCAGTTCGTCATCTCACCGACGGCATGGGGTACTAAACGGAAACGCTCGCGCTAGTTGTGCGATTGTCTCAGGATCTGTCCGTTCGGTTGGCGATATGTGCTCGAGGTCGCCACCTTCGGTCAAGTGGAGCAGGAAGAGGGCACACGGCAACATAACACTGTAAAGCGATATTGAAAGTAACTGCTCAGGATTATAAAAAAGCTAGTGTTATTCGAAACGAAATACATCGTGAGTTGATTCGTTAGCGCGTTTCAACAAGCGTTTGTCGTATCTTCTCATTTAATGTCAGTAAGAGCTTGTTCACATAGTCGCTTTGGTAATGATAGTCTCTTATTTTTACAGGCTCCTGTACGATTGTATAGATGACATTGATAACATACCGGTCAACTGGGTCATGCAGATTAAGCTCTTGAGCATTTATTTCACTTCGTTTAAAAGCTTCTATTATCGCTTTTTCTCGCTCGAAACTCTCACTGCTCGATAGTGTCACATTATAGTCTCTGAGAGCCAGTTCCACAGCGGTCGTTATATCATCTTCAGAATAATTGAGGTAAACCATTTTTCGCGTTACTTTAGTGAGCACTTCAGTTGCTTCTTCACTGTTCCACAGGTTTTCCGGCATTACTTTCACTAAAAATGCTTTGTCAAGGTCTTTGACTTCCATTTGGGGAAATTGCAGCGCATTAATCCCTTTGTTCTTAGCGCTTGCATCAGCCAGATTAACCGGTCGTTTTCTGGCCTTGTCTTCTTTGATTATTTGATCTTTCACGTCCTTGAACGTCATACATCCTTATCATTGTTCTGACATATCGTATATCTTTTTAGCATGTTAACAAATGAGGGTTGTTTCAGATGTCACCTCAGAGTAAAGCATCCGTTAAAATCTGCGATCGTTTGTTGCCATAACGTTATCCC
>CAZKZX010000217.1:0-3459 GCA_964557335.1 uncultured Methanomicrobia archaeon
TAGGAAATAGTTCGTAACGCTTCGCCTCGCTGCATCAGCAGGAACTTTAAAATCGTTTATCACTGCGTTTAAACGATTTTCAATATCAAAAACAGGAATTTCAACGTTCAGTTCTAATAAACGAGCGTATATTTGTTCAGCTAATTGTTTATTATCCATTTTTACCACAAGCCTTTGTTTTCTTTTTTATTGAAAGGCATATTATCATCTGTGTCAGCGGATATAAAGCTTTCTTCAACGGCAGGAAAGTAATGTTAATTGATGACAACAAGACAATTGACGCATTAATAGGGCTATAACACAATGAATAAGGTAAAAAGACAAACACAAAGAATAACGTAAAAAGATAAGAGGAGTCAGGGCCGTAAGCCTCCTTTTGTTTTAAGTGGCATTCATCTACGCGCTTACCTGGATGTCATCTGGACGATTCATCCATCCAATTTAGCTTGCACCTGTGAGGATTCGCCGTTTCATCGTATCCCTTCAGCATCATCAGTTCTTCACCTCATGGTCATCCACTGGAGGACGTATCGTTTCTGTGCCAGAGCCATGACTCTCGCCATGCGGCTTACACCGCTCACATGTCCAGAAGGTGGGAAGACTTTCCTCAGCAGCGAAATAACGCCACCGGCAGCCACTCGCCCTCTCTCCTATTAAATATGTCGATGGCAAATGTAATATAACTATGTGTCAGATTACTAACTATGGATATTGATCAGGGCAAGGCAGCAGTTGAACTCGCTCGGCGAGCAATTGAAGGCTTTTTGCTGAGTAATCAGAAGATGCCCCCTCCCAACGATCTGCCCGTCATGTTTGAGGAGCCCCGAGGAATTTTTGTAACACTCAATTCTGGGATGCTAAGAGGCTGCATTGGCTACCCCTATCCGATCATGAAACTAAAAGATGCCATAATCGACGCTGCAATTAGCGCAGCAGTCTATGACTACCGATTTCCACCGGTAAATGTATCGGAACTTGATACTATTACCATAGAGGTAACCATTCTCACACGTCCGGAGCGAATCCACAGCGCAGAAGAAATCACGGTCGGAAAACACGGGGTTATCGTCAAAAAAGGTGTACACCAGGGATTGCTGTTGCCGCAGGTTGCGACGGGATACAGCTGGACGCCATACGAATTCTTGTCTCACACGTTTGAGAAAGCTGGATTGAGCCCAGGTACGTTGGGGGCTGAAGTCTATGTCTTTGAAGGGCAAATATTTGAAGAAATCGAACCACATGGAGACGTCGTCGAGAAGTGTATTTGTTGAATGCGTATGACCACTACAGTTATTACTGACGGCAAAGTTTTTTACCGCGGTCACATTATCGAGGCGAACATACTCATTGAAGACGAAAAAATAAAGTCGGTCGCTGTCGCAAAAGACGTTACAGCAGACGAAGAGATAAATATAAAAGGGCAGTTAGTGCTGCCAGGAGCAATTGATGTACATGTACACTTCAGGGATCTTGAGGAAACTTACAAGGAGGATTGGTATTCTGGTTCGTGCGCAGCGGCCGCTGGCGGCGTCACTACTGTTATTGACCAACCAAATACAATCCCACCGACGTGCGACGTTACATCGTACAATGACAAACGTGCCGTGGCGCGTGCATCAATTGTAGACTACGGGATAAATGCCTGCATAGCGAGCTTCGAACAGGCAAAAAAGCTGTGTGAGCTCGGTGTCACGGCATTCGGCGAGATATTCATCCAAAATAAAACGATAGATGAATTGTTGACATTACTGCAAACCATCAAAGATCTCAATGCTTTAGGATGTATACACGCTGAGAGATTACGCGAGGGGGCGATGGATGAAGTTGCTGCGATTGGCGACATCTTACGCCTGAATAGCAAAGTCGGCGCACGGCTTCATATATCGCACGTGAGCACCCGAGTGGGATTGGAACTCGTGAAACGTTCGCAACAGAACGTCACCTGTGAAGTGACGCCACACCACCTCTTTTTATCGGAAGCTGATGCCGAGAGATTAGGACCGTTTGGGAAGATGAGCCCTCCGTTACGCAGTAGCGCTATAGTCGAGGCATTGTGGTCTGACATAGATGCGATTGACATGATCGCGAGTGATCACGCCCCCCATTCGGTGAGTGACAAGAAATTGCCGATACCACCATCGGGCGTACCGGGAGTAGAAACGCTCGTGCCATTGCTTCTCGCACGTTTAGACCGACTTGGGCTTGAACGATTCGTTAGGCTCACAAACGTAAATCCGGCAAAACGCTTCATGTTGGAAGGCAAGGGTCCGATAGCAGAAGGAAATGACGCAGATTTGATGGTGGTAGATTTGAAGCAAAAGCGCAAACACATTATAACGGCAGATAAGCTTCACAGCAGAGCCGGTTGGACACCATTTGAAGGGATGGAAGGGATCTTTCCTTCGCTTACCATCATACGGGGCAATGTTGTCTTCGAAGGTGACATAGTGGCTAAAAAGGGTTGGGGACGTCAGGTTTTTGGTCCTAGAGCTAATTAAACGTTATCCATTTTTGCTTAATTAACTAACAGAGCTCGTTGCCTCACTGAAGTTTGCAAGTCATAAAGCTTACTTTAAATGCAATTATCTTGAAATATATGTTATAGTTAACAGTAAAGTAGTAAGAAAGCGCATCTGCTTGAGTGTTGAGATGAATTGCATTCGGTTCGTATAGACGACAAACGGTATACCCGTATGTATATACCATAAACAGTATCACAATTACGCACATAACAAATGTACCATGCATACTTATAAAAAATTCTACACGAGACCGGCTGTGCTCAAACACTTTAGCACAAAACGAGACGGGAGACTTATGACGATAGTATAAACCGACTTTTGATTTGATTTCTATGTTGCTCGCACTTTAGCGCGAGAGTTATGTTTGCGGCGACGAAATAAGAGCACAAACTCACCACACTCGATATTAAAAAGACTAAATATTAAAAAAAGAGGGCACAAACCCCCGAAATGTTTTTAAGATCCTCCTTTTTTATTATTTAGAATATTTTGACAGCTCTATCATGTGCTCCTAGCTAGTACTTATGAAATAAGAAGAATCTCGCGCTATCAGGTTCCCCGCACTAGAGGTCTCGTTACCTCCATAAGAGAGAGGGCCATGTACACAGGCATATTAGAGGGGAAACTAATAATAGTGGCAACATTAACATTAGCGGTGAAGGAAATGCTACACTTAACACTAAGGCATATATTAGACTCCCTACTAAGACATACATTTGACTCACCTCCGATTTGTTAAACTAATAACCGTCAATAAATTTGTGATGTATAGTAATCAAATGTGGTCGTAATAATGGTTTTGATTTTATTTGATTTCCTGCCTGTGGACGTTTTTCTGCCAGTGGAAGGAGATACTATCCCCGCGTTCTTTCTTTTTTAAAAAAATAAGAGCAATTACTATTTTTATTTCTGGCATCGTTCGGACAGCAATAATATC
>CAZKZX010000218.1:0-3453 GCA_964557335.1 uncultured Methanomicrobia archaeon
TACGAACCCATATAGCTCGGGTTTCGGGACGTGTGCAACAACGCCCATGCCACGATAGGAGTTGCAATCGCTATTAATGTGCTGAATGCACCACCTATCTTGTCTTTTAACCAACCATACGCGGCAACGGTTGTAACCAGTTTCGCAGTTTCTTCAGCCGGAGCCACAAGAGTCAACGTGAATAATACGTCGCTCCAGAATTGAGGCAGAACTAAGTCACCGACTGATAAGCCCATGCGAGTTGTCGGAACATAAATGGTGCTCATGGTTTGGTGCGTGTAGCTTGTCACAAGAAAACTGGCTATGCCTAAGCAACCGATAACCCCGCCTAAAATCAGCACGAGACTGAAACCGTGAAGGTTCTGATCAAACTCAATGAAACTCACAGAGTCTTTCTGCCAAACCTTGAACATCACAAGCACGATGAGGCTTACAACGAGGAGGCTAAGATAGAACGCTGTATCGGGAAAACCTGCAAGCCAAAACCCCGCAATAGGCAAAACGCTGAACGCGAGGTAAACAAGCCAATCCTTAGCAGTCTGCAATCAAACATCACTCAAGAGAAAAATCAGTTTTCGTTTTCAAGGTTCTAAAAAAGAGGGGTTGTGACCCAATTGCACGACTCTAGCTTTTGGGTGAGCCGTCCTTTTGGGTGGTAAGCAAGCACACAATTACTAGAATCGTGCGTAAGCTTACCTAAGAGCCTGCCGCGCTCCAGCAGCCCGCGATGCTTGTGCCAGCACCAGTCACAGCAGTTAGGTAGTAAACCGTTGTCGTGAAAACCATCGTGTCCGTAGCCGCAGGTGTCAATTCCCATTGCTGTGTAATGTAGAATTTGTTTGAACTGCCAGTGTTCCGCAAGATGTAGTCTGCACCATCAAACGTTGAACTTATCACGTAAGTCCAGCGCAGATAGCTATCAGTGATGTCAAAGGTAAACTGCGATCCATCTAGGTTGCCGAGGTTGGGAATCTCCATTTTCTTCAACGTGGCCTTCGTCATGTCAGTATTGTTCAGTTTGACTTCGATCTTGTAGAAAGCGTTGCCATGAGTTTCAGTGCCAATCGCCAAGTAGTGATCAGCGTATTTCGTGCATGTAACGTGACCGATACCCGTAATGTTCGTTGCTTGCGTCAACGTGGGTGTTCCATAGACTATCATCCAAACGTTGAATGATATAACGGGGTAGCCACTTGAGGGAATCGCATGGTTCTTCAGATCGTATTGGAACACGAACTCTTTTTGACCGTCCATGTCAGCGTCTACAAACTGGTAGCCAACAATATAGCTGTTTGAACTTTTGATTTTCGCATAGTCAATGTAGAAGTTCTGGCCGCCAATGCCATCGACAACTATCCATGCGTAACCATTGTCCTCTGCCTTAGCATCGAAATACTGCGTGTTCGCAGGAACATACGCGCCGCCCTCAGGAATCCATTGTCCACCGATAAAATGATACCAGTAGACGTTTTCGTTCGTGTTGACAGCATGAAGTGTTCCAGGAGCCGCCGAATCGAAGCCTTTGCAGTCTTCAAGGAATACGCCTACGCCTTTGAGGTAGTTGTTTCGCATGGTTTCATCAATAGTCTGTTGCCCGCCGCCTCCGCCACCGCCCGTGCTAAAAGGTGGTATGTTGAACTGTGTCAGCCAGCCCATTTGCATTGCCAATATGAAGATCAGTACTGCCGCACCGATGACCATTCCGTATTGCTTTTCTTTTTTGCTTGCCATCTTTGATTTCTCCAAATGAAAAATACTAGAACGCAAAGAGGCTGCCCTGCGCGAGTCCTATCGCGCTAAGAGCCACCGCCGCAATAGCAAGCAGATTCAGCCATGTACCCGTCTTCGAGCCTAAAGGTCGCCAACCCGCATAGTCAAGCACGTACAAGAAGCCAAACAGCATTATGGCAATGTAGTTTATCGCTATGAGAGTTGCGCTTGTCCAGTTGAAATGAATCAGTGGGTTCTTTCCGGCAATGCCAAGGAGTATGCTGAAGCTTAAGACCGCTAGAGGCACTATTGTTAGGACTTTCGCCTTTGCGTTTGTGGGTCCAAACTTGAATATGCCCAGTTCAAACACAAGTACCATTGCGAACAATACGAGGCTTACGATCCATAGGACTGCCATGCTGATGAAATTGGCGAACGTAAAGAAGTATGCTAGTCCTATGAACATTGCGAAGAGACAGCCTAGAACTGTGGGTTTTGAACGTGCGCGAATCAAGCCGATTGACAGGAACGTGAAGCCGAACAGCATCATTGATTGATCCATGCTTTTCGTTGCAAGCCAAGGAAGCACTAGATACCAGAAGCCGATTAGTGTTGGTCCGATGTTTGCTGCTTTCCAACTTAGCATCTGTTTAATAGGGAAATCCATTGTATTTCTCCAAAAGAAAAATAACTAGACTATTTGCCGAGTTCGACACGTCTTCCTCGTTTGTTGCTAGTGTACTTGACCTTGCCACCGAACATCGAGTAAACAAGGAAGCCTATGCCTACAAGAATACCTACACCTATGAGGACCGTGTATGTTGGACCTAACTGTTCCGTTGCCGTTATGACTCTCCATGTTACCCATCCACCCGCAGCCAAAAGACCAATAACACCTGCCAAGAACGCGACTGCCATGATTATCAAGACGATTTCCGCACCCGTCAAACCAGCAGCAACATTCTTAACCAAAGCTTCAACTTTAAAGCCTGTCACGGTTGCCCAATGAATCTGAGCTGGAGGCATACCAGTCGTAGAGAAAGTAACATCTTGCCAAGAAATGTGAAGCCACTGAACTTGACTGCCTGAAATCTGAGTTTCAATCTGCGTTCTTAACAGTTCCAAGTTTCCAGCTATCATGTTACTCCAGTATTGCATTAGAATCGTTGAAGACACTTCAGGGGCTTGTTGGAATACATAGGCGTAGTTTGTCGCTGGAATTTCATCGTTGTTGTTTGCCAAGAAATATTGTGTAATCGTCATGGGTGTTCCCCATACTTTTTCTCCGCTAAGAGCCTTAACTAACGGACTATGAAGAAAGAACAAAGCTACTGAAACAATGAGAAATAGAGCTATGAGGCTTTTACGCAAAGATGTTCCCAAAAGAAAAATCAATATAGGCTAACTTCTTTTCCAAACAATAACTGTGCCAGCAACTAAACTTACAACCATAGCTATCAACAATAGAACAGTCATGTCTATTGGAGGAACAGGAGGAATTGGACCGGGATTAGCATCTATCCACGCTTTCACCAGATTTATGCTTGCCATTGCATCTCCAGGAACTAAAAAGTGTGGAGAAACTATTGAAGAATCAACTATTGACCGAGCATAGTAATAGGTTTCTACTCCAACATGCATCATAATCTGATAGTTCTTGTAGATTTCAACGGGTTCTTCCATAAGCATCGGCAAAGTGCTTTGAGATGGCAAGTAAGGCATGTTCCGTCCTAAATAGTAGTT
>CAZKZX010000219.1:0-3419 GCA_964557335.1 uncultured Methanomicrobia archaeon
ATGGGTTTTATCATTGGTTTCGCATGGGCAATAATGAATTTTTCATCGATGAGTTATTCACCATATTCCAATATATATGACTCCAGTTCTTATCTCGGTATGACTATTATTGTATACATTTTGATAATTATCATTGCATGGATCTATTTTGCCTATCAGGAAAGTTCATCAAAACAGGCGACCATCGGGAAACAAGCCCTTGGACTCGTCGTAACTGATTATAATGGCAGGCAATTATCCTTCGGTCGAGCGACTGGCCGATGGCTCGCAAAAATTATTTCTGGCCTCATTCTGGGTATTGGATTTCTGATTATTGGGTTTACTGAACGAAAGCAGGGATTGCATGACATGATAGCAAGCACCTATGTGGTATACAAAGATCGTCAATAATTACCAGTACTATTCATTTTTCATCAGAATAATTTTATAGGACTTGTTTGGATTCTTTTCTATGGGTAAGTACTGTCCCACCTGCAACAAACAGTTGCAGTATGAAGATGCAGAAATATGTCCGTCATGCGGGGTTCGTATTAAACCTCCTCCATCCCGACTGTCAAAGAGTTCCGATAAGAATGTGCTATTTTTCATCATCCTTATTCCCGTAATTTTCATTGGATTTATAGTAATAGCAGCTGTCTTTTCCTATGTTGTTCTTGGCGCCGGATTCTTCACCACAACGAAGAGCCAGGAAGTCGTGCATGTGGGCGTTGCACAGCCCAGCACCAATATTGAAATCCTCGGTGATGTCTACGGCCGGGGAAGCGGATCAGCCTCCATCGTGGGCCTCAACTTCACGATTGGGCTCGCTGCCGGTGGGACCCCAATTGATCTCCAGCGGATAACGATGGAATATTCGAATGTCACAGGTCCCTATGAGATTACCAGGTCCCCCCATTGGCTGGGAATGTCGCCACCACCTGGTTCCTGGACAGTCATCACAGTGCACAATGGCGACACCGACAGCGTGCTGGAGAAAGGCGAGCAGGCATACATTGCCGTCGCACTCCCTGGAACGAAGTATATTGTGAAGAACGATCCCTTCACGCTGGAGATCCAGCCCAACGTGGGCGCATCGCTTGCGATCAAGCGCCAGGGTCCCCCGGCGATCGATCCGTATCAGCGTCTCTATTAAGTGAGGAAAAAAACGTGAATCATCAACCGGAATGATCCCATCATGGGCCTCGAAGTTGCGATCGTCCTGAGCGACGTCGTGGTCGTGGCAGCCGGATTTGCGTGTGGCAAGTGGGAGCCAAACTCTGTACCATCTTTATCAGCATACTTTCATTGTCGTCAGAGAGTCTGAAATGCTGGACTCTTTTTAAGGATAAGGGTGAAATGGAGGGGGAGTATCAGACATAGGTATCAAGTACTACCTGAGACGATCCATCGGAAAATTCCGCCGCGACAACAACATGATCCATTCCGCTGGTCCCTCCTGGGAGAGTAATATACTCTCCGATATCGGGCGGGTATCTCTGGCCCTGTCCATTTTTCTGGGGATATGGCACAGGATCATCCTTGAGGTAAACAGTATATCCTGTGACAAGCGAATTATCTGGTCCCCCATACCAGGTGACGAGAATATTATCTCCCGATTGCCTGGCTATCGCTGCAACATTCTTGGTTTTTTCGACGGATCCTGCCATTCCAAAGACAAACGCGGCGATAACGGCAGCTATAACGATAGTTACGATGACAACAATGGCGAAGAAAGCAATAATCACCAGGATACTTCTTGCCGAGGACACCGGTGATGATTTCACAACCCGGGTGTTGAAAATATAGTCATGGATCCCTTTCTTTTCTTGAGAAAAATGAATCACTAAACCATTCACCAGGGCCAGCAAAGAAAATGGCGTGATGGTGGTCAGGATTTTAAAGAAACTCCTTCCGAGGGATCTCATGAAGGGGATCGGTTGACCGTGTTCATCGGTTACCTGAATCTTGAGAAACCGTTTTCCGAACGTCGCCTGGTGGGGGGAGCTCTCATAGTAAGCAAAGTACAGCCAATAGAGTCCGAAGGAGATGAACACACAAGGCAGCAGGAAACCCTGAGGGAGGAGTATGATACCAATGAGGGAAATGGCACAAACAATCAGGATTCCCACAATAAAATCAACAAGATAGGCAGCAAAGCGATCCCAGACACCCGCATATTTTTCTGACTCAGGCAGAGGAGGTTCTTTAATCCTTACACCGCATGTAGGACAGATCTCAGCTTCTTTGAATTGAAGCTCGGCACCACAGGTTGGGCAGAAATTGAAACCCATAAGGAATATATCTACTTATTTTTATATACTTTGGTTCTAACGAATTATCAATAAAATAGAGATGCAGAGGAATTATGACGCTTTAATCTCACCTCTATTGATTTTATTCGCGAGGGTGTAGGCATCGTAGATATTCCACACCCAATAAATTGGAAAAATAATCAATCCAATCAATACGAAGATCAAGAGACCGCAAAAGACACCACCGATGAAAATCATAATGCCGCGGCCAATTTTACCACAATATATTTGACCCAGTCCGGGAACGACGAAGGAAGCAATTGCTGCAATACCTGAGCTTTTAATTTCTCCAGTTGGTACAGCAGATGATTTAATTCTTACTCCGCACTTTGGACAAATCTCAGCTTCTTTAAATTGAATCTCGGCACCACAGGTTGGGCAAAAGTTTTGGGGCATAAATGAAAATATACAAAAACATATATTAATCATTTGGTGTCATTGACTGTGAAAATTTTAAAAATATTACCCCAATCGAGAAAAGGATGATGGATTTTTAGACCTCAGCGGCAGGCGGGATGGCAGCAGCGGAGGCGGCGCTGTCATACAGCTGTGTCAGGAAACGAGCTTTCACGATCCCGATGACCGGAGCCAGAAGGCAGACAAGGGTCCTCCCGATGATCGGGATCATACGGAGGACACCGACGATTATCACCAGCACAACGACCAGAACGATCAGGGAGGATAGATACGATACCCATCCGATCCTTCCGATGTGGGCGAGGATGGCGCTGAGATTGAAGGCCTCCCCCATCTTCCCCGTGCGGGCAAAGCGGATGATACCGATGATGGCAAAGAGTGCCAGTATGAACGCGAGGATCACCGCGATGGCTGCCCCGACCCTGACCGAGCCGACGGCCATGACCATCGCACGCGGGGATCGGGTCATAAGTGCGGGAAGTGCCGGCAGAAGGGAGACCACGAAGACAATGATGACCGGAATCATGTAGATGACACCGATCACGAGAGTCTTCAGGCCGTCGATAAAGAGTGTGCACCAGTGATCCAGTTCGGGCGCTGGTTTCTTTCCCCGGAGGATGTCCAGGAGATAGCCGGTGAGGAGAGGGAAGATGACAATCGATACAATGAGAAGGATCCATTTCACCCATTTTCCCCACACCGCCTCACGGG
>CAZKZX010000220.1:0-3404 GCA_964557335.1 uncultured Methanomicrobia archaeon
TGTTAAATCACCGCCGTCGAGGCAGTGATAGAATACCTGCTCATATCGAAGTCGGTCGAAGAGGTTTATGTCGGCATCTACAGGGAGGTGTGTACCATTTGAGTAGTAGATCGGCAAATCTCTCGATTTCGTCTTCTTATAGACCTTTATTGCCTCTTCGACATTGCCCTCAACCACCCGGCGACATTCATCGGAGAACTCGGTGTTGAGAAGATCCGCGACCGCAAGCCTCTGGGCACACGACTCAGCGGGCGTCCTCGCGAGGGCGATTTTTATCCCGTGATCACGCCCAACGTGCTTGCAGTACGCCTGAAGCTCGGTAATAGCCCGTATGGCCAATTCCCACGCCTTGGGATCCTCGTGAATCGAATAACCTGTATGGTATCTCACAGCATTGTTTACCCCAACGACCCCGATGGTGTAGACGAGGCTTTCAAAGTCATAGAGTTGCGGGCCCATTTCGCCTGTATTTGGGTCACGTGGACGCTGCTGAAGGAACGGCAATCGATTACCCTCAATTAGGGGTTCCATCCACTTGCGCTTTATCTTGAAGAATTCAACCGCTAAGTCTACTAAATTCTTGAGGTTGTCGATAAAGACATCGTCGTCGTGGTTGGCTTTGTACGCCGCTCGTGGGACGTTTAATGTGACGACATGCCACGAGCCCATTGAAAAATGTGCTCCACTTCTGAAATAGAGCTTATCTTCAAAGCTCGCATCGTCTTCCCTTTCAACTTTGAACATGTAGCTACAGCATTGGTAGCACGAGACTCCCTTCCCCGCTCCTCGGTATTCTGGTATCATGTTGTCAAAATACGTCAAGCCAAATTCGGCAGCGAGCTCGAACGCAGCATCATAGTTGTCTTCGAGGGAGGGTACTTCGGGATGCCCGTAGAACTCATCTTCTGCTCGTGGCACCATAAAGGAGGGCTCAAGCGCCACCTCCGGTTTGGGAAAGTTGAAAGGCTTGCCCCAGTTATCGCCCTTTGTCATTACCTCCATTACCGCCTTAAACGCGAGGCGCACTTCTCGTTCGAACTCGCCATAGGTTCGAAGTGGCGCCTGCTCACCGTTCCATACCTTGCCTCGCATGACGATGGGCTTATCTTTCCACAGCTCTGGCACCCCGGGAGTAAGCTGCAAGCTGCTGAACACCATTTGCCCTCCTCGAGCGATGAACACCTGAGTGAGCTCATAAATGGTCTCCTGCATGAGCTGTTTGATTCTCACGTAATCGAGCCCTTCGAGATATGGCGCCAAAAACGTCAGGAAATTGTAAAATCCTTGGCCTCCTGCGCAGTTGGTCTGTCCCGCTGCCAATGCTTTCACTGCATGGAGGATTGCAACTTCAGGGCTCTTGGCAGGTCCTGCGACAGAAGCGTGCGCGCCAGTACCGTCGGGCATTAATCCGTAGTACAAAAAGTATCGTAAATCATAATCGGCACAAAAAGGCCTGACATTTGCATATTCCATGTCATGGATGTGATAGTCGCCCGACCGGTGGGCGTCTGCAATAGGCTGTGGGAGCATGAGCAGGACTTGTTGCTTGCTGAGCTTATCGTGCTTCTTTTTTGCTGATGTTTCAGGATTTGCGGTGAGGTTTGAATTCTCTTTTGCCTCAAACCCTTCGCCGTGGTCAATTAAATAGGCGTCATAGAGCGACGTCCCCACTCTTGAACACACCCGGGCCCATCCGCTGTAGCCCTCTTCAAGGAGGACGACGTTGACGAATTCTCTGATGAGTGGGCCACTAAGCTCGTGCACGTCCATTCTCTTTATTTTCTTCTCAACGATCTCGGCGATGTGCTGCGCCTCGCCCCTCTTCATCTGACGTATTCCATAAAACGTGTGTGCCAAGGGAGTTTCGCGCAACAGCTGCTTTATTATTGCCTCGCGGCTCCAGGGTAGTATAAAGCCGTCACTCGTGCGAACTAGCGGCATGTCTTCGACTTCTTCGCCGAGAAGGGTCGTCTGCAGGGTGCGAGGCCTCAGCATCTGTGCTAATGATGTCTTCTTCCAAGAGTTATTTCTCCTTTTTGCGGATATGGCCATCCCACTCTCACCTTATCATTAGTATATAGAGACACTTACAATATATAGTATAGATTACAAGACAAATTGTTAATTGAATAACCAGGATCCGGTCATCAACTAGTATGTCAATGATCGTTCGGTTTTTCTAATTAGTATTTCACGAAATTAGATTAAAAGTTATTGGTAGAAAAAAGTAAGTAATGTATAAGGACTGGAAGTCGGCAAGGCGTGAGACTATACATCATACTTCAAACATACGCTTTGAATCGGGTCGTAAAATTGCAGGATTGCGCTTCACTCCCGTCTGTTGTAAAAAATCAATATCGCGTGAGTTGCGCACGCGGCTCTCGCCGTGTTCTCTATTATGCCGGCCGTAACGTTCACTAATCTTCGTTGTCAGATCTACAAAATGTAACTGAATAAGCATATGTTCACGCATTTCAATACATGCAATCACGCTTGTTCGCTTCAGTTAAGCAAACGTCAATAGTTGAGACGGGATTGTTTTGGCGACATCTAATGAGATAAAGATTACATTAAAAATTCTAGTGTTTTAGCCTTGATGGAGTTAACAAACTGGCGTCGGATTCGGCATTAGAGGGTTTATATTAAGGAGTTTATTGACGCGGCACCCTTCCCGCTACAACTCCAGCATAGCGATGTAGGCCGGAGCTCGAAACCGCGGACGCCTGAAAAGAGTTCGTCTATTGAAATCCGGCACTAAATCACGTTGGTTTGGGTCTCCCCCTCCTAAATATAGGACGTTTGCATGGATGGTCATGACGCCCACAAATCTCTATATATTAGGGCCTGTACCTCCGGGTTACGCAACAAAAATATGTGCGCACATCGAACTGATACCGGTTGATTTGTTACTTGGGCGGGGTATTGGTCTCCAAAACGCGCTGCACTCTTGGCCAAGACCAAGGCGTCCCCCCTCCCCTGCGTGACATTAGTCATATTATACCACTGTCGATCTTTCACATAAGTAATAGTCACTTTTTCATCTGTCGGTAACGCCTGTTCACCATCGACATAGATACTGTAATACGTGACACCGCTTGCAGGTGGAGCACTGTACGTATTGTTAAAGTAGGGGTTCACGGGAAGATAGTCTGGGGTAATGAGGCAGTCGTACGTTGGCATAACCCACCAGAAAACGTTTGGCGTTGTCGTACCAGGAATTGACATCAATTGTTCGGCATCTCCTCTGCTCCGTATATTTCCGCCAAAAATCCATTCGTAAACGTACGTGAATCCTCCGTACGGCGCACCGATCGTAATGACTGTGTTCACGTTTTGGGGCGCTACCGAGGCATAGTAACAAGCGACTAACCCTCCAACACTGTAACCCACAAGATTGCACTTGC
>CAZKZX010000221.1:0-3396 GCA_964557335.1 uncultured Methanomicrobia archaeon
CACGACTCATCGGCTTCGGTCTCAGCGAAAAGGAAGCGCAGCTCTACCTCCACCTGCTCAAGTACGGGCCAAAACCCCCCTCCCTGCTCGCAAAATCGCTCAAGACCTACCGCGAAGACGTCTACCGCACGCTGACCGGTCTCATTGACAAGGGCATGGTAAATCCTTCACTCGAGACCCCGACGGTCTACGCGGCAGTGGAGCTTGAAATCGCGCTCGATGCAGCACTTAGAAAGCACGAGACTGAACTCCGCGAGATGGAACGCAGAAAGCTGGAGCTGCAGGAGCTGTCAAAGCAGCAGCGGTTTAGGCCATCTGATGAGTATTCTACTTTTAAAATAATCAAGAACATGAAAGACTTCTTAACTATAACGCTATCTACTGTGGCCTCAATCGAGAAGGAGTCGGTTGTGGTTTGCCCGCCCCTATTTACGATTATATCATCTTTATATGCACTCGAGGAAGATAAAAAGTTGATAGACCGTGGCGGTGAGATACGGTTCATAACAAATATCACATACCCGTATGTTGCCCCAGTCCAACAGCATTTAGATATCGGATTAGAAGCGCGTCATATTGACAAGTACTCGGGGATATATTTCGCAGTGTTTGACAGAAAAATTAGTGTAAGCGGGATTAATGCCGAACTGAAACGCGTCTCGCTTAATGAACCGGTAAGCGTGCTCTGGACTGATGAAATTACTTACGCTGAATATCTCATGTCCACCTTCGAACTGTTGTGGCAGCAGGCAGTCCCTGCAGCACAGCGGATAGAAGAACTGTTAAAAGAGGGCCCTCCGCACGCCTGACGGATAGCCTGCTATTCTACGTAGCTACATAGATGACGATGCGGTAACTGATGTTTAACAACCAGCCGGCAAATTTCTAACGATACAACAAAACCAATAAGAGCATTATCTTATAGACTCGGTGTCACACAGCTTTATAAGCTCCGCGGTTACTAGTTAACAGTAATGGCTAACGGAACAATCATAACGAGCGTGACGGACGTCCTCGCCATCTGTTCGAGTATTATCGAATCTGCGAACAACGAAATCGTCTACCTCTCCCCTCCCTCACTGTTGGTCCTCGCCTCTCAATTCAGCCTCAGCGAGAAAACCAAAAGGCTTATACAGAGAGGTGGGGGTGCGCGAGGTATTGCTGACTTCTCGCATCCGTACATCAAAGAGATACGAGACAGTTTAGATAATGGTGAAGACATGCGCTACTTCCCTCAGTACCAAGGCACATTCATGCTGGTGGGGGACAGACAGGAGAGTATTAGCTCGATAAACGTCGACGCCGAGAGCCTTTCGATCGATACCCCTGTTGTAGCACTCTGGAGCGATGACTCCACCTATGCTGAGTACCTCATGTCTACCTTCGAGCTAGCGTGGGAACGGGCAGTCCCTGCAGCGCAGCGGATAGAAGAGCTGTTGAAAGAAGGGCCGCTGGACGTTTAAAGATGGGCCGCAAGTGCCATTGAATGAAGCGAACGTCTTTCCATTACTTCATGTAGACGTCATAGACATATTCAGGAAGCGGATGCTGATAGTGCGCCCACTTAATTTTTAATGCAGGGCTGATTGCCTGGGCCTTATTAGCATTACCATTCTGATCAGTTGCTAATTGACTACTCTGTATAAACGAAGTTCAAAATAAATCCACTTCATCTAATAACCTAGCAACAATAGTCTCTCCATTTTCTTTTTTCTCTTGTTTATAATCCCGCTCCGTTGTTTATGGCAGAAACTGCGCAGCCAGCGCTAATTTATCTAAAAACGGGCCGATTGAGAACCAGAGCCAGAGTGCTCCCAATAACATGAAAAGAAAGAACATGCGTTTTCACCCCCAGTTTACATTGATGTACTGATAATTTTCATCTGCCATTAGTTAATGCGGTATTTCCATAAATGTTGCGGTCCTGTCGATAATCAACGATAACCAATTTTTCTTCGTTATTCCGCTTCGCTATCGCTCCGCTCCCTTTTCCCCCTAAAAAAATATTCTCATAGTGACTTCTACCGACTCCGCCGCACATACGCCCAACTCGCAGCAATCGCGCAGCGGATTCGCCCCCTGACATCACAGTGGAGACTAACGGAGAAAGAGAGAAAAAAAGGAAGAGGAAGCGGAACACTCATCACTCCTTCCCGAACGAGATCACATGCACTAGCTGAGGCGAACGGCGAACTTGAGGGCTGTGCTCAGCATCGAAGTAGCTGATGCACGTAACCCTTAGTGGGATCCAGGCAAGAGAGGTATAATATCCTACGTGCTGACTGTCCACGTCATCACCAGCCCATGTTACCACGGTGAAAGTCGCATGCCTACTCAAGAGAGGTGGCAGTGGCCGCTATGCTCCCATTAATGTCACGAATTCACAACCGACCACTCTACACACTGAAAATAGCATAGTGTTGACCAGCATAAGTGAAAGAAATTTTATTTTCGCTTTCATGAATCACTACACATCCTGTCGATGGTGCGCCGACTCTACTCTCTGCTATATCGTGTGTGAGGGTATGCTACATTCTATTAACTCTTTGAATGATTACTATAATAGAGATGAAGATCATTCATGTACAAAACGCTGGAATTTAGTGACTTCATCGAAGCATTATTTGTAATTTACAAATAACGTTGTAAGACATAAGTTGTAAAAAAATGACTATCCACTTCAAAGCTGAATATGAAGGCATAGACAGTATAAAGCTCGAATGGAACAACACCGTCGTCGATTTAGAGAACGTCACTTTCACGTTATCGGGGGCAATTAAGGATTATTTCTTAAAAACTGGAAAATTCAGCTTCGGTGGGAGGGAGGATTGCTCCGGAGAATTCAGCTTCGATACGAAATATCTGAATCAGATTAAAAATTGGTGTGGAAGGAAGCAAACGAGTGGAAACATTACGGGAATTTTTATGAACGCAGATTCAGGCAACGAATACACTTTGAAACTTTTCGAGGTCTATTTACACCATCGACGTGGCACTCGCGTGTGGTTTCACGCAACTGAATGTAAAATTTTGTAGATGATTATAGGCTGCTATTTAAATTATTCAGTCATTGTTCTATAAATTACAAGGAATAAATTGAGTGTCCTTCCAATACCGCATATACACGTCCTATACGTACTCAGGCAACGGATGCCGATAGTGTGCCCGCTCGACGCCTGATACTTTGTTGGATATATACGCACGAATAGAGGAGCTGTTTGACACAAAGCCTCCGCGCTCTTAGTGACAGACTAACCGATATCTATCACTCAATATACATACATTATGATTAATCATTATGGTTGCCGACAGCGAGTTCACCACCAAGCTCATTGGCTTCGGTCTCAGCGAAAAAGAAGCACAGCTCTACCTCCACCTGCTCAAGTACGGACCAAA
>CAZKZX010000222.1:0-3387 GCA_964557335.1 uncultured Methanomicrobia archaeon
ATTATCTAGAGGTAAGAGACCGGAAGTTTTGTTCAGGTCTGCCATGAACTGTAGTTCAGGTCTGCCCTGAAGTGACTTTAAAATTCTTCTTCTACCATCGAAAGACTCTTGAATCACTAAACCCATTGATTTTAAATTAGAAATGGACTTTATTATCCATCTTTCACTTACGCCGAAAAATTCAGCGAAATATTCGTTTGAAGCGTAACATCCGTAGGGTTCTATTTTCTCTGAAACCGCGCTTTCGTTCTCTGTTTTACTTAACGAGTCGATCTCTGCATAAATACATTTTTCAAGAAAACTAATGTCCTTATTTAACCATATTTCTTTACTAATCCAAATACCCTTAAACCCACGGCTTGAATGTAATTCCATAAAATCTCCCATAAAAAAAGAAAGGCCCGTCTACGATTCTTTCCTCATCCCCATGGTGACAGTCATGAGGAAGGGACGGTAAACGGGCCTATCTGATTGCACGCTGTCACACATGCACTTAATTC
Organism: uncultured Methanomicrobia archaeon; assembly: GCA_964557335.1. GTDB lineage: Archaea > Halobacteriota > Bog-38 > Methanoflorentales > Methanoflorentaceae > DASPRZ01. Next base: position 501 of record CAZKZX010000222.1, read on the forward strand.
AATTTGAAAGAACACACTTAATATAAGCCATTAGCGACAGAAAGTCAATAATCAAGATAAAAAAATCCAAGATGGCCTCGACAAGGCTTAAATGGTAATATTTCCGGATTACTTAAAACAAATCCATATGGCCCAAAAAACCACTTACTATCGCTATTTTGAACACATCCATCAATACTCACTGATCCTACAATTCCACCCCTTAAAAACGTTTCTTCTGTAATTACAATACCACGGGAAGTTAAAAAATCTAATCCTTCCCTGTCCATTTTCTTTCCTGCATGAATTAGTATTCTACCTGTTACATTGGTATTCCATGTACGGTTTTCAATATCTTTCCCTGCGTATAGAATTGCCCAAGCCCAAGGCTGCTGAATTGATAGTACTTTCATGCTTTTACTCCTATAATCTTCAGTTTTTCGTACAGTGGATTGGTTTCCGGAAGTACTGTGATAAGCTCTTTCCTCTGTTTATCGTATAAAACCACCCTTAAAATTCCACTAACAGTGACACCATGAGCGCTTACCCGGTTGGTTTTCTTCCCAAGGTGAATGGTCCTATTGCCCTTGATCTCACTGATAATGGTCTCTATTTCAGCTCCTGAAAAATAGGTGCCGAATCGACCCAAGAGTCTTTTCTGAAAGTGTGTTCTTTGAGCTTTTTTCTTATTCATGGCTTCCTTTCAATATTTATTTCCAAAAGGACGTTCGTCATTATCAGGGTCATACATCCTTCTATTGGCTATTGCAATCCAATAGCTTTCACATGCACGATCTACGATGGTAATACCATCCTTTTTAGTGCAGGTTCCGCAGTTATTAAAAAAGCACTTGGTTTTGTTGCACTTTACTTCGATCATACTCTAAACTCCGGTTGTATCCATGGAATACCCATCATGACGAAAAGAATTTCCTCGTCCAGTACGGGGATCTTCGTACCGTCTCGCCATACATAGCCGTCCTTGCACCTGTAGTTATGGCGCGGAAGGTAAGAACTAACAATTGCCCTGGAAAATGCCTTGCTGCCTGTTCGTATGGCATAGATATAGCCCCAATTGTCCTTTGTAGCCATAAATATATCAACATTGATACCATGAGCGGTGATCTGGATGTACTTGCCCAGGGCCTTCCCTTTGACGTGCTCGTACTGATCCAAAACCTGAATAAAGAATAGTATCTCTGACCGTTTGGGAATGCACACCAGTTCGATATCACCGACATCGGCTTTGTTCCTCCTCAAGCTGCCGGCAATCTCGATCCTATCACAGTAGGGCTGTAAGTGATGTAGAACAGCCTCAGCTATGATACGGGCTTTTGCGTGTTCCATTATAACCCCTAGTGAAAATTATGTGTCCATTGTGTGTTTTTATAAATTGGGCACGGTTGCTGACGGTAAAAGCAAAAGACTTCTTCGATTGTTCCAATCATTTCAATCCATAGTGGGCGTAGAAGGCATCGAATTCCTTCTCGCCGGGCTGCGGAAGATAAATAGCCTGAGCCTGCATTTCCATCCTGATTTTCTCCAAATATTCGCTGAACTGCTTAGAGTCCAAGTTCTTCGTTGAAGTTACCCTGCGAATCTCATCTCCAAATACCTCTGACGTAGACCATGGCAGATATTTCTGCTTGAAATAAATATGAAGGTCCTCGGTATCTTGTCCGGTTTCATCCTTTACGCAGTTCAACCACATAAAATATAAACGGTTACTTCTGAGACTCCTGACCTTTCGGAACATTTTGAACTCTGCAACGAAGGACCTTTCCTTGAGTTCGACCTGGTTAATTCTATGGATGAACTCTAGGCGGTCCCGATCGTTGCAGATCATCATTCGCATATTACCACTGCTCTTCCTGATTCTGAACAGACTGATTCTGTGCAGGCGCCGGACCATCCTGCTTATCATTTGGCTCGATCACGACATCATCAGGCCAGTTGATGTGAACCACGTTCTTGTACCGCTTACCCGATCCATCAGAGGCATCCCAGGACTGTACCTCCATCTTACCGTTGACTGCTACCAGATCGCCTTTACGGAGCTTCTGGTCAATCTTATCAGCGGTCTTTCCGAAGCCCTCACAGATAAACCAGTTGGTTGTCCATTCGCCACCTTTGACCCTTGGCAGCTCTCCCACACCTAGGCTGAACGTAGCCTTATGAGTGTCGTTTTGTCCAATAACCTCGGAAACCGGGTCTTTCCCACATCTCCCGGTAAGGCTGATTTGATTTATTCCCATGGTTTCCTCTCCTATCGTTGATGTTTGTTTAAGATACTGGTTGATATCCCGTGTTGAAATCATCGTCAATCACCGAGCCGATGTGGCGGCGTTTCAACCCTTCCCGGATTCATGATGTACTCAGGATGTTTCTCAACGGCATCTTTAATCTTCAGGTAATCCGCTGCCTTGATCTCGGAAATGCTCTTGGCGCCATCAGCATTGACCCCGAGCCAGACCCTCCACTTGCGCGGATCGATACCCTTGGTCTTCAGCAGTTCCTTGAGTTCCTCGAACTGCTGCTGATTGATAAGTCCTGCGGCCATCCGCTGCTCGTCGGTCATGGCAGGTGGCTGAGGGGCTGGATTCTGTGGCTGTTGCTGCGCTGCAGGAGCGCCAGCAGGCGCCGGAGTCTTTGGGGGTGGCTGAGCAGGTCTCGCGGCTTTGGTGGCTCCTTGAGCCTTTGGCGGCTTTCCTGTGGGGTCCTGGTTCAGGGGGTCTCCCCTCTCAGCATCGGAGTCTTTTTCGGGATCGTCGGTAGTGGGAATATTAAAGATATTCGCCAGCAGGTATTTCTTACAGCCTGTAATGGCCTTATAGATGGCCTTGTCGCTGCGGTCCTGGCCTTCACCGTAAGACACGAAATCCAGACATTCCCCGGACTCGTGCCTGAG
>CAZKZX010000223.1:0-3378 GCA_964557335.1 uncultured Methanomicrobia archaeon
CCGGCTTGGCGATAGGCTTCGGTGCGGCACAACCGCCGAGCACGCAAAGCAGCAGCGACAGCCCGATCGCCAGCCCCCAGCCGTTGCGCCATAGGAACCACCGCACGAGCACGTCGAGGAACAGGAATAGCAGGATCATGTCTGCACTCCCTTCAGCGCCCGCGCCACGAGCACCGACGCTTCAGCACCAATCGCGCCGCCTGACCAGATCAAGGCACTGTGAGCACCGCCGGCCTTGGCCGCCAGAACCGCGTTGTGGGCGAATACAGCTTCCCAAGCGTAGTTACTCCCGCGAATGCCGATCCGCACGTCGAGCTTGGCAACGTAGCGAGCACAGATTGACTGCTGCCGGATCAAAACGCATTGGGCAATCTCGCCGTAGTTCGCAATGTCCGGCCCGCCCCAGCGCGGCGTGGTGAATGAGACGCTGCTAACCATCTCCGCATAGATTGCGCGCATGAAATTAGTTTGCGTCAAGATGTCAGGGTTGCACGGATACACGATCAGGTGCAGGCCGTCCGCCAGCTTAGATAGCGACCGAGCTGCGCCACGCCAGGCGATCCATTTTGTCGGCAGACGCGGCCAGACCGTTTCCATGTCGATCAGGCAGGTCGTCGTGCCGCAATGCGCGCACGCCTTTTCCAGGGCCACGCGAATCTTGTCCCAGTAGGTCGGATGGTCCCAGTGATCCTGAAGGTCTGGGGCAACGTACATGCCGGGGATGATCTTCAGATACGGATAGTCGGCGCGGAGTTGCCAGATATGCTTCGCCAGCGTGTCGATTCCCGAGCACTGCACGACGACCTCGCCCGTGCCGATCGTGGCGTAGGCATGAAGGGCGGCGATGAAAGCGGGAGTTGGTCGGGCAGCACCGCCGAGCATGGTCCAACCGTAGACGTTCATGTTCGTGCCTCCCAGAAGCGACACTTCGTCCCACTACACTCCGTCATCTCTTTCTTGATGATATGGAACGCCGCCGGCATTTGTTCGCGGATGTGACCGCGCATGTCGGGCGGTTCTGGCCATGTACAGGGCCAATGGTAGCCAGGCCAATTTGCTGTGCCGTGCCACCACTTACACTCGCCGCACATATGCACTGGTGGCGGGGAGCCCGTGTCAATGAGCAGCGGTTGCTCGGTCATCGCTTGCCCTTTCGTGGCTTGCGAATGCCGCCCTTGCCATCGCTGATGCCCAGGTCGGGACGGGGCACCAGTTCCCAGATCATCATGTTCATCCAGCTACATTTGCGCAATCGGCGTTGAACTACCTTTTTACTGAGCGCGTTAATCGCCAATCCGAGTGCTGGGGCTTCCCAGATACAGCGCCCAGGCCCTACAGGACTCAGGACAAAACGATAGGGTCGCTTTTTCACGGCTCGCTCCTAGAAACTTCCGGCGCGGGTGCCGGCTCCGCACGGCTTAGCACGTCGTTACGCGACTGGCAGGTTTCCACTCCCGCGCCGGAAGCTGGTGTACAGGCTTCATAGAGCGTCACGCTAACCCCCGGTCGATAGCTGAACACCTTGCTGATTTGCGTCGTCACGATGTCGCCGTCATTCACAATCACGCCGCCCTGCTGGAGCACGTCAGCGATCGTCTTATACATATTCTCAATGTCGCCGTGGCCGCGCGCCCAGACGGGCGCACTCGCCTTCAGCCCGCCGTTTGATCGGAAATGTCCCTTGGGCCGAACGAAGCGAAATTCTAACCAGAGCGCCAAGTCACCCGCGACCGGCTTTCCATCCCAGTGCTGGTTGCAGGCGATAGTGATAAGGCGGCGCCAGTCATCGTACATCCCCGGATGCTTAGCGGTGCCGGATGGATTGTAGGTCTGCCCGAACACGCGACCGTCCTTCGTTTGCACGATGCGCGTGCGATGGCGCGGCTGTGCATGGGGTAGCCCGGTGACGAAAAACGAAAGTGGCAACTTATCGGTCACATCGGTTCCTTCTAGCTGGCTGCCTGTTCCATCACTCTTGGTCGCGCGTCATTCTCGTGTCTCACTTTCCGGGTCCGGCGGCGGATGCCCAAAGTCGTTGTCCGTCGGCTGATACCAGTAACGCGTTTTCCATCGCCGGCGGCCATCGATCCATGTACCCCACATGAAGCCCACGCCCAACCCGAGCAGCAGGCCCGCCAGGAACAGGATGTCACACAGGGGAAAGGTCACGACTGCGCCTTTGGTAATGACATGGTTCCGATTTTTATCCGTGCCCGCACGCCAGCCGATTCCCGACACTCACGGTTATGCGCCAGTGCGGGACCGATCCCGTAATCTGCCAGACATTCACGGCAAAGCGCAGTCTCGCTATACGGATAAGGTGATTCGGGATCGCATGTTTCAAGAAAAATGACCGCCGCTACAGGACTATCTTGGCCATGTATTGCGCAACAACGGCTTCGCCACCATTGCTCGTCCATCACAGTCCTTCCTCCAGTTTCCGGCGGATATGCTCGTGTGTTTGATCCGCCTCATCTTGTTCAACCAACCAGTGCGCACGGCAGCCGACGTGGTGAAACCACTTTTTATCTGAGGCGACGTAGTACAGTTCACCATCCCCCTCGCCGAGCCGGCACCCGGCGCAGCGTTGGTCCGCCATGCACGTCGGGCAGATATACTGACCTTCAACGGGCATGCGCGCATCAGCTTCATCGCACTCTCGTTGGCACCAATCGCACGAGACGGCATCGTGATCGGGCTCGTCGCGCGCGAGCATGAGCGGATCGACGATGGCGTGCCAGAGACGTCTGAATAAGCTCATTTGAGACACCACACGATCAGGAACCCGACCACCGCAGCGGCCAGGAACCACAGCACCTTGGCCGCCAGTTCACCGCCGCGCCTGGGCGACCAGCGCCTCAGCCCTCGACGCCGAAGATGACGTAGTGGCTGTGCATGAAGAGGATGCGCCAGAACTCGATGATGTAACAGATAACGATAGGCCACATGACTACTCCTTGCGGCTTAGCCGCGTTGAATTCAGAGCGGCCGGAAGTGCTGCGGCGCTACACGTCGGCAACGACGCTCTTGCATATCCGCTACGCAGCACCGGGCGGGTTGCTGTTTCCCGTCGCGTCCGGCCGCTTTGGTTCAAGGCCCCGTGCGAGTCCTATCGCTGCCGCACGAAAGGACGCCTTACAGCAGTCAGGCCGCGGTCGTAACGACTGTCACGCCGCACGGGGCCATATTCGGTTGTCAACAGGGACCGCAGGAGTTGCACCTGCGACAGCATTCGTTGCGTGCCGAATCGAACGGCTCCTAGATAGGTCGCCAGCCTCACGCTTCTACTAGCTGCGCCGCTTCATACCGGCATCCCTTCAAGGCCCCATGTTCCGGCTATCCCGCTGTCTGGCGCCTGGGTTCGCTCGGCCCGGATCG